>DASRPA010000276.1:0-22191 GCA_035646635.1 Actinomycetota bacterium
ACCACGTGGGAGGTGGTTGGGGGCTCAAAGTTCAGGGAGGAGGCGCCCATCCCGAGCTGAGCGCCCTCCGCACCAGGTCTATCGCTCGCGGCTCCGGGCCCGACATGGCCTCGTGTGTGACGTGCAGGATCCTCCATCGCAACTCGGTGAGGTCATTCCGGCGGTCCCTGTCTCTGTCCAAATGATGTTTGCCCGAATGCCATCGGTAGCCGTCGACTTCGATGGCCAAGAGCAACCCTGGGTAGGCGAAATCGACCCTTGCGACGAGCCGGCCGGCGGTGTGGATCTCGTATTGGGCCTCGGGCTCCGGCAACCCAGCGGCGCGCAGCATCCGCAGAAAGCGCCTCTCGAGCGGACTCTCGAGAGGCGAGTGCCGGTAACTCTCAAGGCTTTTCCTGAAGACTGCGGCTCCCGCCCGGCCACGAGCCGGCGCCTCGACGTCCAACTGGAGACGTTCCAGGGAGGTGAGTCCCCTTCGCAAGGCGTCGTCCAACGCGACCTCGAACCGGTAAGGGTGCACCACGGCCGACAGGCTCAGCAGAGTGCGCTCTACGGCGGTGACCGGGAAGCCGGCGATCCTTGCGAGCTCGTCCCTTGACAACGGTTCCGAACGATGCACAACCACGCCGGGGCCGCGGAGTGATCGAGTGGTGGTGATTTCCACGAAAGGGCTCACGATTCCCGGGAGTTTCCACAGAAGGCCGGCGCTCCGGTGCGAGACCGCGGCGCCGGGACCGGCCCACAGGCAAGCGGCCATAGCCCTTTGGTGCCAACCGGAGGGAGACTCGATTGTCGCGTAGACGCCCCTGTGGAGTCTTAGCCACATTCCGGTCCCCAGGAGATGATCAATCTGCCGCCGGGAGAGCCCCGCTTTGAGAGCCTGCGCGCGTGTTATCACTCCGTGCTGCTTGCCCATCAACGCCGCGCAGCGGACTAAGGATGGCCCGGTGGCGACGGCAACAGTGACCATGGCCCCCAGCAAACTCCCGGTAGCGAGAGGCCGCTTGTGGCGCGCGCCACAACTACTAGCAAGAAAAGCCGGAAGGAACTGAACTTTGTGGCCGGGACCACGTGGGAGGTGGTTGGGGGCTCAAAGTTGGTCGGGGGCCGGGGCCGGCCTGTGGAACAGGGCCCCGGCGGCGATGCCCATCGTGGAGGCGACCACCAGGGCCATCGTGGCCCGCAGCCCGAAGCTCGCGGCCAGCCATCCGGAGATGGGCGGGCCGAGCACGAAGCCGCCGTAGCCCACCGTGGTCATGGCCGCGATCACCACCCCGGCGTCCTGCCGGCCGGCCGTTCCGAGCCCAAACGCGGCGGGGGCCGCGGCCGAGACCGTGAAGCCCAACACCAGGAACGCACCGCCCGCGACGACCGGGCTGGTCGTCAGAATGGCGACCGCCCCGGCCGCCATCGAGCTGAGGCCTGACACCAGCAACGTGCGCCGGTAGCCGAGGCCGAACAGCACTCGGGCCGCGAACACCCGCCCCACCGCGGACGCGGTCGCGAAGGCGGCGAATCCGAATGCGCCCGTGGTCACCGAGGCTCCCAATGTGCGCCTGAGATAGAGCACCGACCAGACGTCCATGCTCCCTTCGATGAAGAAGGCGGCCAGCAGCACCACGCTCGGCAACAGCAGCGCAGGCGCGGCCACGAATACGGACAGCGACAGCCGGGGAGCGCGAGCCGGCTGCGCTGGGGTTTCGGGCCAGTCGCTGATGAAGAAGCTTGCAACCCCCGCCGAGACCTGCAGCGCTGCGGTCGCTGCGATCGCAAGCCACGGCTCGAACCCCGACTGGAGAAGGAAGGCGGCTCCCAGTGCTCCCACCGCCGCCCCTGCGCTGTAGCCGGCGTGCACCCACTGGAGCACGGGTTTGCCCTCAGACACCTCGAGCTGCTGGCCGGCAAGGCTCATGAACACATCGATAAGACCGGTTCCCACGCCGGTGAGCACGAAGGCTGCCAGGAGCCAGCCGCGGGGAGCGACGCCCAGGAGAAGCACAGCCACTCCGTTCAGCACCAGGGCAAGAGCCACCGAGATCCGGCGCGGCAGCTTCACCAGGCTCGGCGCCACGACCGTCATCGTCGAGATCGAGGTAACGCTGAGCGCCGCCAGAAACAGGCTGGCACCGCCTTCCGTCAGGCTATGGAGGTCGAGGAAGTCGCCAAACACCACGGCCCAGACACCCCAGAAGGTGCCGAAGCTGGCATAGCCACAGAACAACGTAGCCATCACCAATGAGTAACGCGAACGGACGAGCATGACCCCCTGGCTATCCTCTTAAGTCCGCGGACCTTACAGGAGAGACCATGAGCAGATATATGACCGAAGAGAACCTCGCCATCCAGGCCAAGGCGCGCGCCTTCGTCGATGAGGAGCTCATCCCCCACGAGATCGAGGCCGAGATGAACGAGGGCCGTCTGCCCGAAGGGGTCAAGGCAGCTCAGAAAGCACGGATCAAGGAGATGGGCCTTCGGGCCTTCAACATCGAGGCCAAGCTCGGGGGTGCGGGACTCAGTTGTTTTCAACAGGTCCTCGTGTCCGAGCAGGCGGGGCGCGCCACCAACGCGCTCGGGTGGGTGTTCGACGCTCCGGCCTCGTGGCTGCCCAAAGTCGCAACCGAACACCAGATGAACACTTGGGTGCTTCCCGCAATTCGCGGCGAGCGAAAGGAATGCTACGCGATCACCGAGGAGCTGGCGGGATCGGATGTCGACGCCATTCAAGCAACGGTGACCAAGGACGGCGACTCCTACGTGCTCGATGGAGTCAAGTGGCATGTGACTTCGTTCAATCACGCCGATCACGTCTTCTTCCAGGGCAAGCTCCCAGACGGCAGCCATGCTTTGCTCGTTTCGGACCTCGACAATCCTGGAATCAGCGTCGTCAGAACCCCGGCCTATATGCACACTTACGCGGCCCACCATCCGATCGTCTCTTTCGAGAGCGTGCGCGTGCCAAGGGAACACTTGATCGGTGATGAAGGCGACGGCATGCGCTTTGCCTACGAGTGGTTTCGTTACGAGCGCCTGATGATCGCAGCACGATGCTGCGGGGCGGCACGCCGGCTCATCGACGAGGCGAGCGCGTTCGCGCAGCAACGCGTCGCCTCTGGCAAATTGCTGTCCGAGCATCAGGCAATCTCGTTCATGCTGGCAGACTCCGCCACCGAGCTATGGGCGGCACAGCTTATGACCTACGCGCTCGCTCAGGCCATCGACGAGGGCATGAACGTCAAGACGCAGCATGCTCAGTGCAGCATGGCGAAGCTTTATGCCTCAGAGATGGCCAACCGGGTAGCGGACCGGGCCGTGCAGATCTTCGGGGGCCGCGGCTATATGCGCGAGAACGTCGCCGAGCGCTTCTATCGCGAGCTACGAGTGGATCGCATCTGGGAAGGAACCTCCGAGATCCAGCGGATCATCACAGCAGACCAGCTCTTCAAGAGAGGGCTGAGTGCAATCCTGGGAGAGGAGCAACGGTGACGACCGACATCAAGCCCACCACCCGCCTTGACGCTCTCATCGAGGAACAGGAAGCAATTTTCCTTGAACGCCAGCCGCGCTCCTCCGAGCTGCTCGGGCGCGCTCGCAAAAGCCTCGCCGGAGGCGTGACTTCCAACTGGCAAATAGCGCGTCCGCAGGTCGTGTGGCTCAGCCATGCAAAGGGCTCCAAGGTCTACGACGCGGACGACAACGAGTACTCAGACTTCCACGGTGGCTACGGCGCCATGGCCGTGGGCCACGCTCATCCCGAGATAGTTACGGCCGTATCCGAGCGAGTTGCGCAAGGAACTCACTTCGCGCAACCCACCGAGGACTCGATCGTGGTCGCCGAAGAGCTCGTCGCCCGCTTCGGCCTCCCCCAGTGGCGCTTCGGTAACTCGGGCACAGAGGCAACCATGGACGCCTTTCATCTCATGAGAGCGGCAATGGGCAAGGACTGCATCGTCAAGATCGAGGGCGCCTATCATGGTCATCACGACTCCGCCATGGTTTCGGTCGCCAGCTCTGAGGACGAGATCGGGCCGGTGGAACATCCCTCTAGCCCGGCCGCAGGTTCTGGGCTGCCGCGCGCGCTGCTCGACCTCACTCTGGTGGTCCCGTTCAACAACCTCGAAGCGCTCGAACGGCTGCTGGCACAACGAGCGAAAGAGATCGCGGGTCTCATCATGGAGCCGATCATGATGGGGGCCGGCATCATCCTGCCTGAAGAGGGCTACCTCGAAGGCGTGCGCGAGATCACCCGCCGTCACGGCGTCCTGCTCGCCTTCGACGAGGTCAAGACCGGATTCACCACCGGCCCCGGAGGTGGCACCAAGCTGTTCGGAGTCACCCCGGACATCATCTGCCTCGCCAAATCATTGGGAGGCGGACTGCCGTGCGGCGCCCTCGGCGGCAGCGCTGAAGTGATGGGGCTCATCGCAGACGGCCGCTACGAGCAGGTGGGGACCTTCAACGGCAACCCGCTGACGATGGCAGCCTCCCGCGCCGCGCTCACCCGGGTGCTGACGACCGATGTCTATGAGCGCTGGGACGAGCTGCGCGCACAGGTGGTCGACTCTTGCACCGACATCATCGCACGCTGCGGGCTCCAGGCGCATGTGGTCGCAGTGGGCTCCAAGGGCTGCATCACGTTTACGCATGACCCGGTGCGCAACTACCGTGACTTCCTCGCGATCGACGACCGCTTCAGCCACTGCCACTGGCTCCTTCAGCACAACGGCGGCGTGTTCCTGCCTCCATGGGGTAAGGCGGAGCAGTTCTCGTTCTCGGCTCAGCACGACGCCTCAGACGCGGACCGCTTCATCTTGAACTTCGAGCGCTTCGCGGAGGCGCTGCGGGCGTGAGCACCAGTGGGGGCATAAAGCTCGTCGATCTCGTCAAACGCTTCGCGGACGTCGTCGCAGTCGAGGGCGTCAATACCGAGATAGAGCCCGGCGAGTTCTATTCGCTGCTCGGTCCCTCGGGCTGCGGCAAGACCACGACGCTGCGGCTGATCGCCGGCTTCGAGCAGCCGACCTCGGGCCAGGTCTTGTTGGACGGAGTGGACATGGCGCACACCCCACCCCACAAACGCAATGTCAACACCGTCTTTCAGAGCTACGCGCTGTTCCCCCATCTGAATGTCCTCGACAACGTTGCCTTTGGCTTGCGTTTCAAGAGCGTGCCGAAGGCGGATGCACGTCGCCGGGCCCTGGAGGCACTGGACCTCGTGAGGCTGAACGGGTTCGAGAAGCGCAAGCCCTCACAGCTGTCCGGTGGCCAGCAGCAGCGCGTTGCGCTCGCACGCGCGCTCATCCTGAGCCCTGCGGCGCTATTGCTCGACGAGCCCTTGGGCGCGCTCGACGCCAAACTAAGAAAGGCACTGCAAATCGAGTTAAAGGCGCTGCAGGAGGAGATTGGGATCACGTTCGTCTACGTAACGCACGACCAGGAAGAAGCGCTCACGATGTCCGACCGCATCGCGGTGATGTCCGACGGACGCGTCGAGCAGACCGGTTCCCCCAGAGAGATCTATGAGGCACCACAGACCGCATATGTGGCGGACTTCCTGGGTGTGTCGAACCTCATGGACGCGCGCTGTGAGGGATCGGGCCGAGTCGCACTGGGTGAGTTCGAGCTGCGCGCAGCAGAAGGATCGATCGACGCCCGCGGCGAGGTCAAGCTCACAATCCGGCCCGAACGCATCAGGCTCGGCCCCCATTCTCATGCCGGGCCCAATGTGATACCGGGCATGGTCGAGCGCACGGTCTACCTGGGAAACGCAACGCAGATCATCGTGAACCTGGCCCCGGGGCAGAGGATTCAGGTCGTGGTCCCGAACGAGGGCGCCGCCGTCTCGTATCAATCCGGCGCACCGGTAAGCGTGTGCCTGCCGACGGAGGCGCTGCGGGTCCTGAGCTGAGCGCCAATTTGCCGAGTGGTGGCCAGATGATCTATATGGTCATCTCCTGACCACTCGGCGACTTTAGTGGCTCAGATCTCGAGGCGGGCGAAGTCCCTCACCGCCGACTCCCCAGGTTGTCCCTTTGGGCCCCCCGGCGCGAAGCGCCGGTGAAACAAGATGGCCATAGCGATGGCGAGCATCGAGAACATGAGCATTATGGTAGCGAGCGCATTCAGGGCCGGCGTCGGTGCGGCCCTCACGTTCGAGTAGATCAGGATCGGCACAGTCTCCGAGTTTGCGCCTCCCTTGAGGAACTGGCTTATGACGAAGTCATCGATCGAGATGGCGAAAACGATCATCAGCGCGGCGAACACGGCCGGGGCCAGCATCGGAAGCAGGATCAAGCGCAATGCCTGCACCGGAGACGCACCGAGGTCCATCGCCGCCTCCTCGAACTCCTTGCCGATGGCGAACAGGCGGCCGCGCACCACGATCACGACATAGGAGATCGAGAACGTCACATGCCCGAGGAGCTGCGCGGGGGTGCCGAGACCGACGAACGTCAGCAGCGTCGTGAACACGATGAACAGGGCCGAGCCCATGACAAGCTCGGGCGTCACCAGAGGAAAGAGCATGAGGAAGTTGCCGGCCCCTGAGCCACGGCCCCTCCAGCGCGCCAAGCCGAGGGCCAAGGCCACTCCGATAGGCGTTGCAATCACCATGGTGAACAGCGCCAGCTTGAGACTCTGGCCCAGGGCCGAGCGGAGCAGGGGGTTGTGAAGCAACGAGAGGTCCGGGTCGTCCAGGTACCAGCGAAGCGAGAACCCCTGCCACGTGCTGCGCGAGCGACCCGCGTTGAATGAGAACTGGATCGCGATGATCATCGGAACGATCGACCACAGGACGTACAGCCACGTCACCACAGGGAGAAAGCGCGGACGCGCCCACGGATTGGAGAACCACGCTCTGGCAAGCCGCAGGCTCGACGTCTGTTCCCCCGTCGAAGTCCGCTCTGCTAGGGAGCTCACCTGGCCTCCTTGGCCGCGCGAGATACCGTGTAGAGGTAATAGAACATCAGCACGCTGACGATCGCGCTCAGGATCACGACCATGGCGGCACCCTTGTTGCCACCCGTGCCGTTGTTCAGAAAGAAATAGATCTGGTTGCCGAACATAGTTGTGCGCGTTGCTCCCGAAAGCAAATCGGGAGTGTAGTAGTCGCCGAACATCGGCAGCAGGATGATGACAGAGCCGGCGAGGATTCCTTGTTTGCTAAGAGGCAGCGTGACGCTGGCAAACGCCCGCACCGGGCTGGCACCGAGATCGCGCGCCGCCTCCAAGAGACTGCGATCGATGCGGTCGAGCGAGGCGAACAGGGGCAGGATCAAGAACGGGATATAGCCGTAGACGAGGCCCAGGATCACGGTGAGGGGGTCACCATCGAGCCAGCCGCGCGGCTCTTGCAGAATGCCGAGAGCCATCAGGATCCGGTTCACATATCCGTTGGGTTGCAGCAGGTTGACCCACGACAACATCCGCATCAGATAGCTGATCCAGAACGGTGCGATGATCAGAACCAGCAGCAACGCCTTGAGCTTGCCCCCATGGCGGGCGACGTAGTAGGCGACGGGATAACCAATCAGCAGACTCAAGCTGCCTGCCAAACCCACGTAAATGAAGGTTCTTACCAGCACAGTGCCGAGCTGAGGGCTCCATGCGTCGGCCAGCGCGCCCGGATCCCATTGCACGGGGTTCCACTCGGGCACGGGTGTGGCGAAGATGGGATCGAGCCGGGTACTCATCGCAACGGCCAGCACCGCGTAGATCGGGACCAAGAACAGCAGCACGAGCCAGCCGAGCCCGGGCGCTGCGAATGAGGGCCAGAACCAGCGCGGGAGCCCGACCCGCCCCCCGCTCTTGCTAATATTAACCTCTGAGGTGGCGGCCGCCTTAGTGCTCCGCGCCGGAAATACGGTCAGCACCGAGAGCGTCACTGCGCCCCGATAGCAAGGCGCGAGGAGCGCTGCGTACCTGGAAGGTACGTGAGCGACGAGCAACGACGCTAGCGGGGATGCAGGGGCGTTCGAATGCGACCGTACTGACGGGGAGGTGCACCTAAGCTCCGGACTTGAAGTCGGACCACGCGTCTTGGTAGCGCCGGTCGACGGCAGGCGGCAGCGCGGTCTGGACAACTCCGGTCGAGAAGTTCGGCTTCTCCACAATCGCCGGCTTGAGGTTTGGGACCACGTAGCCGTCTGACACAAGCTTCGAGGGTTTGAGCGACTTCAGCGGCGGCTGGTAGCCGACCCAGGAGAAGTTCTTGAGTGCGTACTTGTTCTCGAGCATGAAGTTCAGGAAGTGATGCGCCAGGACCGGATTCTTAGCGCCGGTGGGGATCGCAATCATGTCGCTGCCGATGGCGCCGTCTTTGGGCCACCAGTACTGGAGGACGCCGTCGGGGTCGCCATAGGACTTGCCCGGCATGTAGTAGGGCCCGGCTACGATGTCACCGGACCACGACTGATGCAGCGCGAATATGCCCTCCGGCAGACGAGAATAGGCGCCGTCGATCGTAGTCTTGACGTTGACGGCGTGCGATAGCTCGATAAGCTCTTTCTTTACTTGGGCAATGACCTTGGGGCTGCCGGTATTGACGTCCGAAACGCCGTTCTTGAGCATGACCATCGACATTGCTTCTCGGTAGTCGTCGTAGATCCCCACCTTGCCCACGTACTTCTCGTTCCAAAACATCTCGTAGGGATTCTCCAGCGCCGCGACATCCTCTGAAACCATGTCGGTGCGCCATGCGATACCCGTGGTGTAGACGGTGTAGGGCACCGTGTAACGAGCGCCCTTGTCGTACCAGGGATCCGCCAGCTCGGGCCACACGTTGGCCTTCAGGTTTCCGAGATAGTCGTGATTGACCGGCTGCAGCAGCTTGGCGGCGGCGAGCTTCGGCACGACGTCGGCGGTGGGAAAGAAGACGTCGAAGTCGACCCGGCCGGTCCGAAGCTTGTTGACCGCCTCCGACATGTTGTAGAAGCTGGTGATCTCGTACTCGACCCCGTACTCGCGAGCGAAGTCCTTCACCACCCGCGGCCAGATGTAATCGGACCAGTTGTAGATCTTTAAGGGACCGGCCTCGGGCTCGAGCCCCGACTTGATGGCGGAGTTGTCCTCGCTCAAACCAATTGTCTGAGGGTCGGAGGGGCTGGCGAGCTTGAGCCCAGCCGGGCCCCCTTCGCTGCCGGCACCGCCGCCGCAGGCGGCCAGCAGTCCGGAGGCCGAAGCCAGCGCTCCCCACACCGCCGAACGCTGCAAGAAGGTACGGCGGTCCATGCCTACAGGAGACCACTCTCTGGGATGCCGCATGTCTTCCCTCCCCCTTATGCTCTACGCCACTTCTGTGCCTGGGCCGTTTTGTGCCCCCGCCCGCCCACCAAATACGGGCTTGTATGATCGTACTGGTACGGGGGCCCTATGCAACGACTCGCGAGGGGCGTCCACCAGCCATTTTCCACCACTTTACGAAGGCGAGTGCGAGATGAGTACGACTACCGCTCCGATCGCGCGCGAGGCGCTGCTTAGGACGCTCGGCCCCACCGGCGCAGGCTACTCCCTGCCTCAAGAGGCTTACTCCTCCCAAGATGTCTTCGAGTGGGAGCGCGCCAACTTCTTCGAGGGGTCGTGGACATGTGTAGGCCGGGCGAGTGACCTCGGCTCTCCCGGTGACCGCAGGGCGGTGCGCATCGGATCCGAAAGCGTCCTGCTGGTGCGGGGCGAGGATGGGGCTCTAAAGGGCTTCTTCAACGTCTGCCGCCATCGCGGGCACGAGCTCGCGGTAGAAGGAGCCTGTGCAAATTCCATGGTGATCAAGTGCCCCTACCACGCCTGGGTCTACGGGCTCGACGGGCGCCTCAAAGGCGCGCCCCATTTCGGGCCGCGCAAGGGCTTCGACCGGTCCGACTATCCCCTAGTCGATGTGCCGGTCGCCGAGTGGCACGGGTGGGTTTTTGTTAACCCTTCTGGGGATGCCGGAGCTTTCGAGGAGCACGTCGGCAATCTGTCTGAGTACATCGCCCCCTATCAGCCCGAGCGGCTCGAATGTCTTGCACACCATGAATATGTGGTCGAGGCAAACTGGAAGATCATCGTCGAGAACTATCACGAGTGCTATCACTGTCCGCAGATCCACCCCGAGCTTTGCCGCGTCACGCCTCCGGACTCGGGCCTGAACGTTGCCCCCGAAGGCGCATGGGCGGGCGGGACCATGGACCTGATGGATCACGCCGAGACGATGTCGCTCACCGGCAAGAGCTTCGGCGTACAGATCCCGGGCCTCGATACGCAGCAGCTGCGCCAGGTACTCTACTTCGGCTACTTCCCGAACCTCTTACTGAGTCCCCATCCCGATTATGTAATGACCCATCGGATCGAGCCGCTGTCCGCCTCGCAGAGCCGCATCGAGTGCGAATGGCTCTTCCCTGTAGAAGCAACCGCCCGCGACGACTTCGATCCCTCCTACGCGGTGGAATTCTGGGACATAACCAATCAGGAGGATTGGGGCGCGTGTGAAGCGGTAACACGCGGCACCGCGTCGCGCGGCTACCGCCAAGGCCCTCTAGCTCCAGCCGAGGACGCGGTGCACGACTTCATGACGATGGTGGCGCGCAGCTACCTCGGAGGCAGCCCGAGCGGCACGCGGTTGCGGGTGGCGCAATGAGATCCTTCGACGCACTCATAGTCGGCGGAGGTCACAACGGGCTCGTAGCAGCCGCCTACCTGGCGCGTGCCGGGCTTCGTCCGCTGGTGCTGGAAGGGCGCCACAAAACCGGAGGAGCGGCAGCCACCGACAGCCCGTGGCCGGAGGCGCCTGAGCTCAAAGTCACAACCCTTTCCTACGTTATGAGCCTCATGCCCGACACGATCGTCAAGGACCTCGACCTGGCGCGCCACGGATACAAGGTCTTTCCCATGGAGTCCTACTATCTCGCCTTTCCCGACGGGCGTTCGCTCAAGATGTTTGGCAACAGCTCTGGTCACGACATCGAACAGATAAAAAAGTTCTCGAACAAAGACGCCGAGGCCCAGCCCAAGTGGGATGCCTGGATCGCGGGGTTGGCCGACATCCTCGGCCCCCTGCTCATGCGCGTGCCACCTTCGGTGGGCTCGGCCAAACCCAAGGACCTGATCGATCAGTTGCGGCTGGTATGGGGCATGCGCGGTCTCGACGTTCGATCGACTGCGGATGTCACCAGGCTCATGACGATGAGTATCGCCGATCTCCTCGACGACTGGTTCGAGTCGCCTCAGATAAAGGCCGCGCATGCGATCAACGGAATCATCGGTACCTGGGCTGGGCCGTGCGAACCGGGCACCGCGTATGTGATGGCGCATCACTCGATCGGAGATGTGGGCGACGGCCGCCTCGGCAGCTGGGGCTTCCCGGAGGGCGGCATGGGGGCGCTGTCCCAAGCGGTCAGGGATGCGGCCGAGTCCTTCGGCGCCGCAGTGCGCACCGAGGCGAAGGTCTCACGAATACTCGAAGATGGGGGCCGGGTCACGGGAGTCGTCCTCGAGGGCGGCGAAGAGCTCTCTTCTGACATGGTGTTCTCGAGCATCCATCCCAAGCGCTGTTTCCTCGAGATGATCGAGCGACGAGCGTTGCCGTCCGAGTTCGTGAGAGACATCGAGCGCTGGAAGACGCGCTCGGGCGTCGTCAAGATCAACCTCGCGTTGGGCGAGCTTCCCGACTTCATCGCCGACCCCGGGGTCGACCCCATGGTTCACGGCGCCGCCATCGAGCTGGCGCACTCGGTCGACTACCTGGAGAGGGCATTTCAGGACGCCCGTGAGGGCCGGCCCGCCGAGCGGCCGTTCTCCGACGGGTGCATCCCCACGTTCTTCGACAAGACCCTGGCGCCGGAGGGCACCCACATCGCATCGCTATTCACGCAATGGGTGCCGCACGAATGGGCGCAGGAGTCTCACAAGAACGAGCTCGAGGCCTACGCGGACCGGGTCATCGACGGCTACACCGAGCTCGCCCCGAACTTCAAGTCCTCAATCCTCCACCGTCAGGTGGTAGGGCCCTACGAGATGGAGCAGGAGTGGGGTCTGATAGGAGGCAACATCTTCCACGGCGAGCTGTCCCTGGAACAGCTCTTCCACATGCGCCCGGCCCCCGGCTACGCCGACTACCGCACCCCTCTGGCGGGCCTCTACCACTGCAGTTCTGCGACGCACGCAGGCGGCGGAGTGTGCGGCATACCCGGCTACCAGGCAGCGCGTGCCGCGCTGTCCGACCGCAGGAAGGCTGCCCTCAAGAAGAGGCTGACGCGAGCCAAGGTTTGAACCAAGCTTCCTCTCTCCACCGTATGCTGGAGGCGCGCTCGGTGGCGGTGGTGGGCGCCAGCTCTCGGGAAGGCTCGTTCGGGAGCGAGATGCTGGGGGTGTTGCAAGAGGGCTCGTTTGCGGGCGACATCTATCCCATCAACCCCCGTTACTCGGACATCGCAGGTCTCCCCTGTTACGGGTCGCTTGCGGCCTTGCCTGCCCCCGCCGACCTTGTCTTGCTGGGCGTCCCGGATAGCGCCCTCGAAGGCCAGCTCCAAGCGGCGGCTTCGTGTGGGGCCGCCTCCGCGGTCATCTTTTCGACTTGCTACGAGGAAGCGTCGCCCGGCCGGCGTTCTCTCGGCGCTCGCCTCGCCGCCATTGCGGCCGGCGCCGGCATGGCGTTGTGCGGGAACAACTGCATGGGTTTCGTCAACCTCGAGCACTCGCTACGGGCCGGAGGCTACCGACTGCCCTCCGACCTCAAGGCGGGCGGTGTCACGTTCATCTCACATTCCGGCTCCGCCTTCTCGGCGCTGCTGTACAACCGCCGGGGGCTCCGCTTCAACCTGGTCGTTTCCTCGGGGCAGGAGCTGGTCACGAATGCGGCCGACTACCTTGCCTACGCGCTCGAGAGGCCCACCACGAAAGCCGTGGCACTTCTGCTCGAGACCGTGCGTTCGCCCGAGGCGTTCGTCACCTGCCTGGACGAGGCGAAGAGGCGCGACGTTCCCTTGGTGGTGTGCAAGGTTGGGCGGCACGAGCGCTCCAACGCCCTGGTGACTGCCCATTCGGGCGCCCTTGCCGGAGACGACGGCGCCTATGAGGCTTTGTTCGACGCCTTCGGCGTGCTGCGAGTGGACTCGCTGGATGAGATGGCCGACACCCTCGAGCTGCTGGTCGCGGGCCGACGGGCGGGGCGGGGCGGAATCGCCACCGTCCACGACTCGGGCGGTGAGCGTGCGCTTGTGGCAGACGTCGCCTACGAGCGGGGCGTCACCTTCGCTCCGCTCCAGCTCAAGACCGTGGCGAGGCTCGAAAAGGTCTTGGAGCCTGGGCTAGCCGCGGTCAACCCCCTCGACGCGTGGGGGTCGGGCAACGGCTACGAAGCGATCTTCTCGGAGTCGCTGAAGGCGCTGCTCGACGACGACAACATCGCGGCGGTCGCACTGAGCGTCGACCTGACGCCGGAGAACAGTCCCGAGACTGGCTACGTCCCGGTTCTCAAGGCCGCCTGGGAGCACTCGCCCAAGCCGCTGGCGCTGCTCTCGAACCTGTCCAGCGCGATCGGGCCGCGCGACGCAGCCTCGCTGCGAGCCGCCGGCATCCCCGTCCTGGAGGGCACCGACACGGGGGTCGCGGCGCTGGCGCATCTTCTGGCGCTGCGGGATTATCGCGAGCTGCCGGCGCTGCGCCCGCACCCGCCTCCCGAGCCGGAGGTGAGACGGGCGTGGAAAGAGCGGCTCGACGCCGGGCCGCTCGATGAGGCATCGGGTCTGGACTTGTTGCGGGCCTACGGGATATCAGCGGTGGCGGCCCGGCGCGTCGGCTCGGGCGCCGAGGCCGTCGAGACGGGGGCCGAGATCGGCTACCCGGTGGCGCTCAAGACCGCGGCCCCCGGTATCTCGCACAAGGCGCAGGTGGCCGGGGTAAGGCTGGGGCTCGCGGGTGAGGTCGAGCTCGCGGCCGCCTATAAGGAGCTCGCCGGCCGGCTCGGCCCCGAGGTAACGATCGCCGAGATGGCGGCGCCGGGTATCGAGCTGGCCCTGGGGGTCGTCCGAGACCCGCAGTTCGGGCCGCTGGTGGTGGTCGCGGCCGGCGGCGTGCTGGTCGAAGTGATCGGCGACCGGGCGTTGGCGCTCCCTCCGGTGGACGAGGTCCGCGCTCTGCGGCTGCTCGAGCGGTTGACCCTCCGGAGGGTCCTGAACCGCAAGGGGGCCGACATTGGCGCGCTGGCGAGGGCGGTGGCGGCCCTGTCCACACTCGCTCTCGATTTGCCCCCTGAGGTGGTCGCGCTCGACATCAATCCGATTATCGTCTACGAGGATGGCTGCGTGGCGGTGGACGTGCTGGTTGAGCACCTGGGCCGGGGTCCACAAATGTGGTCAGAAGCGGACTGAGGACTTTTGACCACCGTTTTCGGGGGTCAGAAGCGGACTGAGGACTTTTGACCGCCGTGGGTTCAGAGGGATCCGGCTCTTACCGGACACCGGTGCGGCTATAACCGCGGGATGCAGGTGCTCGCGCTGGTGCTCGCCGGGGGTGCAGGGAACCGCCTCGAGGTCCTCACCGAGGTCAGGGCCAAGCCCGCCATGCCCTTCGCCGGGGTCTACCGCCTCATCGACTTCCCGCTGTCGAACTGCATGCACGCGGGCATCTCGGACGTCTGGATCGCCCAGCAGTACGAGCCACAGTCGCTCAACGATCACGTCTCCAACGGGCGGCCCTGGGACCTCGACCGCACTCACGGGGGGCTGCGCCTGCTCCCCCCGCATCAGGGCCCAGAGAACGAAGGGGGCTGGGCCCAGGGCAACGCCGATGTGATCTATCGCAACCGGCGCTTCATCGCAGAGGCTGCTCCCGAGGTGCTGCTCGTCATGAGCGCCGATCACATCTACAAGCTGGACTTTTCGAACGTGGTCTCGGCTCACCTCGAGCGGGGTGTGGACGCCACGATGGTGACGACGTGTGTGTCGACAGATCAGGCGGCTCGCTTCGGAGTGGTCGAGACGACGCCCGACGGCCTCATCGAGAGCTACGAGTACAAGCCCGACCATCCCTCGAGCGATCTCGCCACCACCGAAGTCTTTGCCTTTTCCACCGGCCCCCTGATGAGTCTGTTGGAGGAGTTGTGGGACGCAGAAGGCGAGCTCGCAGACCTGGGCGACGAGCTGCTGCCGCGCCTGGTGTCCGAGGGGCGGGCTGCCGAGTATCGCCTCGAGGGTTACTGGCGGGATGTCGGCACTCCGGCCTCCTACCACGACGCCCACATGGACTTGCTGGACGACGATGTCGGACTCGACCTCGACGATCCGGCGTGGCCCATCTTCACGCTTGCGCCCCAGCGTCCGCCGGCCCACATTCACCCAGAAGCGCGCAACCTGAACAGCCTGGTGTCGCCCGGCTGCGCCATCCGCGGAACGGTCGAGCGCTCTGTGCTGGGACCGGGCGTCACGGTGGAACGGGGGGCCGTGGTGCGCGATGCGGTCGTGCTGCACGACTGCCATATCGGAAGAGACGCGGCCGTGCTGCATGCGATCGTGGACGAGCGGGTGGAGGTGGAGATGGGCGCGACCGTGGGGGCCACCGAGGGCGAGCTGGCGCTGGTCGGGC
This sequence comes from Actinomycetota bacterium, assembly GCA_035646635.1. Classification (GTDB taxonomy): domain Bacteria; phylum Actinomycetota; class CADDZG01; order CADDZG01; family WHSQ01; genus JACDAL01. The sequence continues at coordinate 15,553 of DASRPA010000276.1, forward strand.
GCGGGGTTCGGGTTAGGAACGGGCTGGACGTACCGGCGGGGGCCCGAGTGGCACCGGGCACGGTGGTCTAGGCCGATCTTTTCAACAGGAACCTCGCTCACCGGGGCTCATGTTGAAAGAGTCGAGCTCGGCCCGAGTCGGCAGGGACGGTTGCGCCCCCCGCCGAGTTGTCGATAGGGCGGCCGCGGCGTTGGCTCGCCGGGCCGCGCCGACCAGATCGAGCCCCTCGTCTAGGCCGGCCGCCAGCGCTCCACAGAAGCAGTCACCCGCCGCGGTGGTGTCGAGGGCCTCGACGGAGTGGCCGGCGATCGGCTCGACTCCATCGCCGGTAACCACGAGCGCTCCCTCGGCCCCCAGCGTTACGACGACCAGCGCCGGCCCGAGCCGGCGGGCGGCGGTGACCACGTCGCGCTCACCGTGGGCGAGGAGCTCGAGCTCTCCTCCGTTGGGGACCAGCACGTCGATTTGATCGAGCAAGGAGCGGGGCAGCTCGACGGCGGGGGCCGGGTTGAGGATCACCGTGCCGCGCGCCAACTCCGTGGCTCTCTCCACGGTTGGTACCGAAACTTCGAGCTGCAGCAGCACAATGTCGGCCGCCTGAATCAGCTCGGCTGCGGCCTCGACGTCTGAAGGGGCCAGGCGGGCGTTGGCACCGGGGCTCACCACGATGGCGTTCTCTCCGTCGTCATCGACGGTGATGAGTGCGATCCCGCTCGGAGCATCTCCTGTCACGAGCACATCGTCGGTGCCGACACCGGCATCTCCAAGGGCGCTCAGCAGGAGCTTCCCCGCGTCGTCGTCGCCGACACGGCCCAGCATGGCCACCGACGCGCCCAGGCGTGCGGCAGCCACCGCTTGGTTGGCGCCCTTGCCCCCCGGGTGGCGGGCGTGATCGCCGCCGAGGACGGTCTCGCCGGGGCGAGGATGATGGGGAACGGGGACGACGATGTCGAGGTTGAGGCTTCCCACGACCAGAATCACCGTCCGACTGTAGACGGGCGCGTCGGCCCAGTACTCGAACGCGCACGAAGCGCGCTCAGGTACCGAATCCGTACCTGGAGGCGCACAACGCGCGATCTCCTACCTCCAGGGTGCGGCCCTCTTTCATAGACTGCGGGCGATGATCACCGTGGTGGGGAGCTTCGCAGTGGGGCTGACGCTGCGCTCGGACGTCTTCCCCGCGGCGGGCGAGACGCGGCTGGCGCGCGATTTCGATCAAGGTCCCGGCGGCAAGGGCAGTAACCAAGCCGTGCAGGCGGCGCGCATGGGGGCCGAGGTGGAATTCGTCGCTGCCGTGGGCAAGGATGCCTTTGCCGACATGGCGCTCGAGCTCTACGCCGCCGAGGGAGTCGGCACCCGCCACCTCGTGGGCCACTCGGAGCGCAACACCGGGCTCGGCTTCATCATGCTCGACGATCGAGGAGAGAACCGGATCCTGCTCGACCCCGGCGCGAACGAACTGCTCTCACCCCACGACGTCGCCGCCGCCGAGCCCTCGATCGCCAACTCGGCCGTGGTCGCAACCCAGCTTGAGATCCCGGCGGCCGCGGCCGCAGCGGCGATGGCCGCCGGGCGGAGGGCAGGCGCTTTCACTCTGCTCAACCCGGCCCCCGCTCGCGGGCTGCCGCCCGAGGTGCTGGCCGAGGTGGACGTGCTGACCCCCAACCAGGGTGAGGCCCGGGCGCTGGCCGGCCTCTCCTCCGAAGAGGAATGCAGCGACGACGAGCTCTGTGCCCGCCTTCTCGACCTCGGCCCTGCAGCCATCGTGCTCACGCTCGGCCCCCGAGGGGCTCTCCTCGCGCGCGGCAAGGAACTCATCACGATTGAGCCGTGGCCGGTGGAGGTCGTCGACTCGACGGGGGCCGGGGACGCCTTCAGCGGAACGCTGGCGACGGCCGCCGCCGAGGGGGCCGCGCTCGAGGATGCGGCCGAGTGGGCGGCCGCCGCGGGAGCGCTCGCCTGCAAGAAGCTCGGGGTTGTTCCCTCCCTGCCGCACCGGGAGCAACTTCAGGAATTCATGGACGAGGGCCGGTGAGCGACGCCCTGCTCCCGTTGGAGCCGGGACGGCAGCGCCTTCTGCGGCTCGACAGCGCCGTCATCCTCAAACGCTTCCTCTATCTCGAGCGCGCCGTGATCGTGGCCGCGGCTGCCTGGATCCCCGCGGTGCAGCGGCTCGAGACCAAGGCCCTGCTGAGCCGCTCGGCATGGGAAGACGCCGAAACCGCTAGAGCGTTGCGCAACCGCATCTTCGAGCTCCGCTACCCCGATCGAACGTTGGAGCTCGGCCCGGAGCGCCCGCTGGTTGCGCTTTTCGACGCGGCCCTCGACGCTCCCGGACCTAGAGATCTCCTGGCTGCCCTCGCAAGAGTGCTCTTGCCGGCGCAGAGAACCGCCTATGAAAACTATCTCGAGGTCTCGGATGACATTGCGGATGGGCCCACGCGCCGCTTTCTCGAGTCAGCGGTCACTGAGAAGACCGCCCGCGAGAGGGCGCTTCAGGAGGCGGCCGAGCACGAGCCCGGGGCGCCGAGCGAGTGGGTGACGAGTCTGCGAGACCGGCTCGACGAGGTCTCGGGTCTGTCACTCGAACCCCCCAGCGGCGTTGAGGCTCACTCGGGGATCACCGGAAGACGGCCCTTTCGCCTGGCACAGGAGCCGGCGCGCGACCCCCGCTATCTCGTCACGCCCTTCTACTGGCCCGATGCGCTCGACCCCGGCTACCCCTACGGCGAGGGCATGCTTCTGCAGCTGAGGAGCGCGGTCAGCCACATCAACGAGGTCTGGGCGGTCGAGACTGCGGGTGCCATCCTGCACGCGTTCGAGCGCGAGCTCGGCTGGGAGTTCCTCTTCGACGCTGCCCGATGGCTCTACGACGAGAGCCGCCACATGACGATGGGCGCTCGCCGGCTTTCCTTCTGGGGCTTCGAGCCGGCGCTGATCCCACTCGGCAGCTACATCTATCAGGCATGCCGCGACCAGGACCCGATCGTTAGGCTTGCGATGCTTGCGTTCTTCGAGACCAAGAACATCGGCAAGAAGAAAGCCCGTGCCGCGGCGTTTGGCGGGCTCGGCGACCGCATCAGCCAGCGGGACATGGACTTCGATTGGGCCGACGAGGCCATCCATGCCGGCTACGGGCGACGCTGGCTGCGAGCCGCGCTCGAGGTGCGCGGTGAGGATCCCGAAAGTTGGCCGGAGCTGGTGTCCCGCTGCGAGAATCTCGTATCGGAGCGGGTGTCGCAGGCGACCGAGGCGGAGCGGCGCGACTGCATGGAGGGAGCCGCGGCTCTAGTGGCGCGCGCCAAGGAGCGCGGTCGATCTAGCTCGCCCTGAGCAGCTCAAAGAGCATCTTCTTGAACCCATCCTTGTCCACGCGTGTAACCACTGTCGCATTTGGCTCTTTGTGGAGGACATGGTTGAGGTCGACGAGACTGTAGCCGCGCGTGAGCTCGCTCGAATACTCGACATCCACGAAGCATTTCCTGCTCTCGAGAATGAGGTTCTGCTCGATCGCCATCGCCATCATCAACGAGTCGGGATGGCTGATGCCGTCGACGGAGGCTCCTTCGATATGCGTGCGCATGAACTCCCACGCACCGCTGTTGACCTGAAGGTAGAACTCCGCCAATTTGGTCTTCATGTCGAGAACCGGCTGAAGCTCCTCGCGCAGCAAGATACCGAAGTCAACGCAGAGGTCCCACGGCACAAGGGTGAGCTCGAACCCCGCGGCCAGCACGACGTGGGCGGCCTCGGGATCGACATAGAAATTGAACTCGGCCGCGGGCGTGATGTTTCCGAGCCGGTTGTTACTGCCGCCCATCACCCACAGCCGTCTCACCCTGGAGGGAAGCCCGGGGTCCAACAGCAGCGCCAGCGCGATGTTCGTGAGGGGCGCTTGGGCGATGATCTCGAGTTCGCCCGCGTGGCGGTGCGACAGCTCGATGATGGCGCCCGCGGCATGGCCCTCCGCAAGGGACGGCGCCGGGTCGGGAAAGTTCGCTCCACCCATCCCGTCGGTGCCGTGGACGTAGTGGGCGGTGACGAGGTCTCGCACCAGCGGCCGCGGCGCACCCGCGTAGACGGGGACCTCCGGTCGCCCGGCCAGCTCCACGGTGTAGAGCGCATTTCGGGTCGCCTGCTCGAGGTAGACGTTGCCGCAACAAACCGTCACCGCCTCCAGCGCGACCGACGGCCACAGCAGGCCGAACAGCATCGAGGTGACGTCGTCGCCGGCGGTGTCGGTGTCGGTTAAGAAGCGGGTCGTGATGGGCTCCCTTGTCGGTGAGCCTTCATTGTCACCGACAAGGGGCCGTGGGCGGCCCAAATGCAGCTTTGTGCTGCGTAAGGTACGGAATCCAACCCCCATGCAGCACAGAACGTAATTGGGGGCGGGGCGGCCGAAACCGGATCCCTAAATCGGGTGATCCTTCGACAGGATGACATTGCCCGTGTCGGAACCGATCGAGCGCAGCTTCAGCGACTTGTTTGCCGTGTCGATCTCGACGAGACCGAACGCGTTGATCCCGTCCTCACGGTTCTTGATGGTCTTCGTGGGGCGGCTTCGCTGCCCAGCCCGGTCCGTGCCGGAGGAACAAAACTCGAAGGCCTCTTCCTGCGTGTACGCGGACGGATGCTGGCCCATGTACTGCAGGTGCGAGTTGCCCGAGCAGATCAGTACCGCGTGTCCATCCTGGACGCGCTTCTTGAAGAAGCTCACGAGCTCGTCGTACTCGTTCTTGAAATTGTTCTTCACATGGCTTAGCTGGCGCGGCATGAACAGGACCAGCACCGGCGCACTTGAACTCGACATGGCTTTCTTTAGCCACGCCTTCTGTTTGGCACCGAACATCGAGTCGTCTGCACCGCCGTCTCTCTTGCCCGAGAACCTACACGAGTCCGTGAAGAACAGATGGGCGTCCCCGTAGCGAACGGCGAAATAGCGTTGGTCGAGGTTACCCGAGAGCTGGTCCCATGCCGATACCGTCCACTTGGCATAATCACCGCTCCAAGCATCCCCTCGGCCGTAGTCCTGGTCGTCTTGGCAGCCGATCCAGAACCCCTTCCTGGTCATGCTCGAGATAGTGGAGGACGCCAACATGCGCGTCCAGCGGTCCTGATAGGCCCCCGCTGTACGAGACACCGCGGAGCGCGTCCCGAAGGCCGCGTAACCAAAGTCACCCAGATGCACGAAGAACTCGGCGCCCTTGTTAGCGGCCCGCTCGAAGGAAGGGTTGGGGACGTGGAAGTCGGTGCAGGAGCCGAACGCGAACGTGATCTTCTGTCCCGCGGCAGGCGGAGTACGAAGGGTATGGACGGCGCTGGACGCGCTGCCCCCGGCCCCCGTGGTGGCTTTCGCGCGCCAGTGGACGAGCGAGTTCGCCGGAAGGCCCGAGAGCCAGCCCTTGGCGACCGCGGCCCGCTTGACATAGCCCGATGCATCGCTCGATTGGAAGTTCGAGAAGTTCGACTGAGTGCTCCACTCGAAACGCACGTTCGCCGGGACCGTTGTGCGGGCCACGACGCGGGCGCGCAGACCCTGGTCGGTCGTGAAACGTCCGGCGTAGGAGAAAACAGAGTAAGGAGCGGTCGGCTTCTTCGACTGTGAGGAAGTCGCCTTGAACTTGGAGATCTCGACGGTCGCGGTCCACTTCTTGGCGGCGTCGTGCAGGAACACGCAACCGTATGGAGCCGCCTTGGCAAGCGCGGCATCGGTGTGGGTCTTCGACACCGTCCAGTTGCGCGGCTGGACCCTTCCGGCACGCCATACCTTCGCTTTAAGAGTGGTCTTGTCGCCGCCTGCCACGTGGAAGCGGATCATGAAGCCGGCGTCGGTCTGCTCGGGGATCTGAGCCTTGTCCAATACCTGCTCGCCCCTCAGGGTGAAGCGCGACAGCCGCACGTGGTTGCGGTCGACGTAACACGCGTAGAAGTCTCCGTAGTTGACGTAGCGAGCCACCAGCCCGAAGCGCGCGTCTTTGTTACGTGAGTAAATCTTGGCGATGATGTCGACGTCCCGCACGTCCTTGTTCAGGACCAGGACCGGACTTGGGTTAAGAGGGTCGGCGTTGCCCTCGGGGTCCAGGACGAAGTAACCCTTGTGCGAGGAGATCCCCCACGGCATCTCGTAACGGGGGCTGTACCAGCTCTTGCCCCAGCCTTTGGTCGTCTTGGCCCTACGGAAGCCGTCCGAGTACAGGGTCGTGGCCGCTTCTGCGACGCGGGAGCCCACGACCGCCGAGCCGGCTCCGGCTGCGGCGAGGACCAGGCCGCGCTGAAGGAACTCTCGTCTTTCCATGACCGGGTATCGGCGGGCCGGGTCCCTTTCTGAACAGCGCGCAATATCGGTCGAGCACCTCCGCAGAAAAGTGTCACACCTCTCTTCTAGTGTCGAACACATGTTCGAGCAGATGAGCGAGGCAGAGCAGATCATCGAGAAGGTGGTGGCCGGACTTCAGCCCGAGGTGCTCGACAGCGAGACCGCAGCGAAGTTGGTCGAGCGCTTCGCCCACATCGAGCGCACCGCGGCCGCGGGCAAGACGCTCTGTGCCGGGCGGGTGGCGGACTCGGGGGCCTGGCGCAAAGAGGGGGATCGTTCGGCGGCGCAGTGGGTGGCGAGGACCACCAAGACCTCGGTTGGAC
>DASRPA010000277.1:0-9153 GCA_035646635.1 Actinomycetota bacterium
TCGTGAGTGAAGATCGCGGTGAGCAGAGGGCAGTCCTTCTTGACCTGCTTGGCCTGAAACCTCGTCCACAGGACCTGCGGCTCGGCCACCGCTCCAAGCAGAGCACGCGCCTCGACCGTCATCATCGCCCGCCGGTCCCAGCTCCCGCGCATCGCCGCCTCGGCGCCCTTGACGAGCGAACCTCGGGCGAAGCCGAACAGTGACGCCGCCTTACGCACGCCCTCGGGGTCGCTCTGCAGCACCTCCCGCACCCGCCTCTTTTTCAGTCCCGCCTCGTTGGGAGCGCCGCCCCATTTGAGGCCGTTCTGGGTCAGCAGGATGACCCCTTCCGCGCCCGGGCGCACCCGGCGGAAGCCCTTGTCGTCGAGCTCCATAAGCGGCGAGATGTCCCCAGGCTCGAAGCAGGTCGAGCCGCGAAAGTACTTGCGGGCGTTGACGTCGAGCTCCAAGAAGGTGGCGTTCTCCTTGTCCAGAGCGATGAGGAACAGCACGCCCGGAACCTCCCGGCAGGCGGCCACGGGCGAGAAGCCGTGAGCGATGGCCCACTCGGTGAACTCGCGCGTGATCTGATCCCAGCGGGCCGCAGGGGCCATCGAGTCGAAGTCCCCCTCGCCCGAAAGCGCGGCGTCGGCGTTCTTCCACAGGCCCCAGTCCGGCAGCGTTTCGGTGAGACGGTTGAGGAGGGGCACCCACAGCGCAGTGAGCTCTTCCGCGGTACGCGTCATCCCGGCAGCGCTTTAGCTTGCTCGAGCCACAGACCGGCGACGTGGTCCCAGCCGAGCTCGTCCCGCACGACGCGCGCGCCCCCGGCCCCGATCGCAGGTGCCTCGTCGGAGAAAAGACGACGCAGGCCGTCGGCGAGACTGTGAACATCGGGTTGGGCGAGAATCGCTCCGTTCTTTCTAGCGAGGTAGGTACCCAGGGGGTAGGGGGTCGCCAGCGTCGGAAGGCCGAGCGAGACCGCCTCGAGTGTCGAGTTCGGGCACGCATCCCAGCGCGACGGGTAGACGAAGCCCGAGGCTTCGACCAGCAGCTCACGTTTGGCGGGCCCGTAGGCGGCGTCACCCACCGACATCCATTCAGCAAGACCTCTGTCTGCGATCCACTGCGCCACCTTCTGTTTGCGGTCCCGCCAGTCGGGGCCGTGAAGCCTCACCTGCGGACGTTCTGACACAGACAGCGAGGAGACCGCGTCGATGAGAATGTCGAGGCCTTTGTGTTGCGGGTCGAAGCGCCCCAGCCACAAGACGTAGGAATCACGTTTTCCTCGCCACAAAGGCTCCCGGGGAACGTCGACTCCGTTCGAGACCGTGATGACCGCGCCTCGATAGCCGAGTGCGTCGAGATGCGCTTTCTCTTCGTCGAAGAAGACGTGGATGGCATGGGCGTCCATCACAAGCTCTTTCTCCCACGCCGCCCACCAGCCCTTCTTGAGCAGCTTCTTTCTGGCGACGATATGGGGGTCGTAGGCGCCGCGCGGCTCGAGCACGTAACGCACTCCCATTCGCTTTCCGACCGCAGCCGCTCGCACGTTCCGGTAGGTCCAACCCGAGTGCAGCACCAGGATGTCGTCGGGCTCGAGAATCTCTTCCAGTCCTATGGGAACCTTGAGCGCGCGCCTGCCTGCATGACGGACGGGGAGCCACTGGACGCCGCCCTCTGCCGGAGGGTCCACACCCTCGTCGAAGGCGATGACGGCCTCGGCGCCGCAATTCACCATTCCCTGCGACCAGCGCTTCACCGCGCTGGTCATGCCGCCGTCGCCCACGAGCGCCCGCGGGTAGTAGCGCACTACTCGCAAGGGTGGACCTTTCCGCGCTCAACAACGCTCAGCGCTGCAGACGTAGAAAAGATCGACATCTAGCGCCCGGAGTCGGCGCCGAAGTGCTCGGCGAACCACGCCACTGTCTGCTCGAGACCCTGCTTAACGGTGGTCTGCGGCTTGTAGCCGAGCAGCTCGGCGGAGCGGCTGAGATCCGCATGGGTCAGTCGCACGTCGCCGGGACGAGGGTCGGTGAAAATCGGGTCGGGACGAGTCCCGGTCAGCTCTGCAACTATGGCGAGGATCTCGTTGACCGAGGTGGGATCCTGCCCTCCTCCGATGTTGAAGGCCTCGCCGAATGCAGCCTCGGGAGCGCGTGCTGCCGCGATGTTGCCCTCTACTGCATCGTCGATGTAGGTGAAATCGCGCGCCTGCTCACCGTCGGAATGGATGATCGGACGGTCCCCTTTCATGCAGGCAAGCACAAAACGAGGCACCAGCGTTGCGTACTCGCTCGAAGGGTCCTGTCGCGGCCCGAAGACGTTGAAGTAGCGCAGTGAGATCGCGGGGACCGAGTAGGCACTCCACCACGTCTTGCAATAGACCTCGCCGACCAGCTTCGATGCCGCGTAGGGAGAGCGCGGCTCGGGCGTCATGCCCTCGTGCAGCGGAAACTCGGTCTGATCGCCGTAGACCGATGAGGAAGACGCGCTGACGACGCGGGCGCCATTGTCGCGCGCCGCCAAGAGCACGTTGAGGGTCCCACGCACGTTGACGTCGGAGGTCAGGCCGGGCAGCTGCATCGAGCGCGGCACCGACCTCATCGCACCCTGGTGAAAGATGACATCACAGCCCTTGGCTGCTCCCGCAACTGCAGCTTCGTCCCTGAGGTCTGCCTCCACCAGGTCGAGCTCGGGGCAGTCCGACAGGTTGTCGACGGAGCCTTCGGAGAGATCGTCGAGCCCCACGACTTGGTCGCCCTCGGCAATCAAGCGCGCGCCGAGGCGCGACCCGATGAAACCGGCCGCCCCTGTGACTAGACACCTCATGTGCTCACCTTGTCCTTTGAGTTCCTTTGAGTCCTCTGGATGTACCGGCGGCGATTCTTGTTCAAGTGCATCACCACGAGCTGCGCGCCCATTCGATGGTTCGCCTGAGCCCCTCCTCGAGGGTGACCTGTGGCTCCCAGCCCATAGTGGAGCGAGCAAGGGAGATGTCGGGACAGCGAACCTCGGGGTCGTCCACCGGTCTGTCGGTGAACACAACCTCGGAGTCACTGCCCGCCAACGATGCAATCATCTCTGCGAGCTGACGAACGGTGATCTCACGCGGGTTGCCGAGATTCATCGGTCCGGGAATATCGGCATGAATGAAACGCCAGATTCCTTCGACGAGGTCGTCGACGTAGCACAGCGACCGAGTTTGCTCGCCGTCGCCGTGCACGGTCAGCTTCTCGCCCGCAAGCGCCTGCTGGATAAAGGTGGGAACCGCGCGTCCATCGCCCTTGCGCAAGCGCGGGCCAAAGGTATTGAAGATGCGGATGATCCTCACCGGCATGCTGTGGGTGCGGTGATACGCCATCACCATCGCTTCCGCGAAGCGCTTGGCTTCGTCGTAGACGCCACGCGGCCCGACCGGATTGACGTTCCCCCAATAGCTCTCTGGCTGGGGATGGACTTTGGGATCGCCGTAGACCTCAGAGGTAGAAGCCATGAAGAACCCGGCCGACTTCGCCTTGGCGAGACCCAGTGCGTGCAGCGAGCCGAGCGCGCCTACCTTCAGGGTGTGTATCGGATGGTCGAGATAGTCGCGCGGAGAAGCCGGGGAAGCGAAGTGCAACACCCAGTCCACATCGCCCTCCACGAACATATAGTTCGTCACGTCGTAGCGTTCGAACCGGAATCTCTCGTGCGAGATGATGCGGCCCAGGTTGCCGGCATCACCGGTCAGGAAGGAGTCAAAGCAGACTACCTCCCAACCCTCCTCCAACAACCGCTCGCAGAGATGCGAACCGACGAAGCCCGCGCCTCCAGTGACTACTGCTCGTGACAACTTAGCGCTTTCTAGACGACGTGAGGACGGCCGGTGGGATAGTAGCTAAACCCGGCGTTCCTCATCTCTTGGGGGTCGAAGAGGTTGCGGCCGTCGATGACGACCGGATAGGCCATCAGCGAGTGCAGCTTCTCGAGGTCGAGTGTTTTGAACTCGTCCCACTCGGTGCACAGCACCATGCAGTGGGCGTCGTTGAGCGCGTCGTACATGTCATGGCAAACCTCGAGCTCGGGAAGCTCGGCCTTTGCGTTCGAACCGCCTTGCGGGTCGTATCCGACCACGTGCGCGCCCTCGCGCAGCAGCAGACGGGCGAGCGCCAGGGCGGGAGCGGAGCGAACATCGTCCGTGCCGGGCTTGAACGCCAGACCCAGCAGCGCGATCTTCTTGCCTTCGACATTCCACAGCGCCTCGATGACCTTGTCGACGGCCGACTCGACCGCCTGGTCGTTGATCCTTGCGACCTCCCGCAGCAGGGGAAACTCGGCACCGACGCGCGCCGCGAGGCGTTCGAAGGCCTGAATGTCCTTGGGGAAGCAGTAACCGCCGTAGCCGAGCCCCGCATTGAGGAAGGGGCGGCCGATGCGCTCGTCGGCGCCCATTACCTCTGCAACCGCCACGACGTCCCCGCCCGAGCGCTCACACAGCCGAGAAAGAGCGTTGGCATACGAGATCTTGAGCGCTAAGAAGGCGTTACATGCATGCTTGGCTAGCTCGGCGGTTGCGATGTCCGTCTCGATGATCCTGGTGCCCCCGTCGATGAGGGGGCCATAAAGCTCACGCATCCTGGCGAAAGCCTTGGGCGACTCCGCACCCACCAGAATGCGGTCCGGGTTCAGGGAATCCTCGACCGCAGTTCCCTCTTTCAGGAACTCGGGGTTGGAGACGACCTCGGCGGAGCCGGCGAAGTCGGCGCGCTCACGCGCCAGTGTCCTCTTCACTCGCTGCGCGGTGCCGGCCGGCACTGTCGACTTTTCGACCACGACGACATCGGGCCGACCATGGCGGGCGACATCACGAGACACCTGTTCGACCGCAATGAGGTTCGCTTCGCCCGAAGCTCTCGGGGGCGTGCCGACGCAGATGAAGACTACGTCCGCGCCCGAGATGGCCTCGGCGGAGTCGGTAGTGAACGACAGCTTGCCCGACTCCATCGTTTCGTCCAAGAGTTCTTGCAACCCGGGCTCGTAGAACCAGGGAACGCGACGCCGCAACATCGCGATCTTTTCCTCATCGAGATCGTTGCCGACGACATCGTGACCGAGCTTCGCCATCGTCCCGCATGTGACCAGACCGACGTGCCCGGCGCCTATGACACCTACCTTCAAGATTTCGTCCTCCAGATCTAGGGCGAACCTGCATAGAGGGCCGCCGTACCGTGCTACTTAGAAGCTGCGGCCTCTGAGGGCCGTGTTGCCAACTGCGCGGAGATCCACTCGTAGGTCGCCTTGAGGCCGTCCTCGAGAGTGGTCTGCGGCTCCCAACCGAGAACCTCACGCAGCCGGGTGTTGTCGCTGTTGCGGCCGCGCACTCCTTGCGGCTTGCTGACGTCGTTACGCTTCTGAATCTGCTTGCCGGCGATCTTGGCGACGAGGTCGACCAGGTCGTTGATCCCGATGAGCACGTCGGTGCCGAGGTTGAGCGGTGCAGCGCTGTCGGAGTGCATGATCCGGTAGATGCCCTCGACGCAGTCGTCCACGTAGGTGAACGAGCGCGTCTGGAGGCCGTCGCCCCAGACCTCGATCTCGCCGCCGTCTTCAACCAACGCCACCTTGCGGCTGATCGCGGCAGGCGCCTTCTCACGGCCCCCGTCATACGTCCCCAGGGGACCGTAGATGTTGTGGAAGCGAGCGACGCGGGTCGGGAGCCTGCCCTCTTCGTCGTAGTACTGGCACAACTTCTCGGCGTAGAGCTTCTCCCAGCCGTATCCCTCTTCGGGATCGGCAGGATAGGCATCCTCTTCCTTGAGCCCGCCGATGTCGGGCGTGTTCTGGCGGTAGAGAGGATAGATGCAGGCGGACGACGAGTAGAAGTAGCGGCTCGCTCCGTTCTGGTGAGCGGCGTCGAGCATGTGGGCGTTGATGAGGATGTTGTTGCGCGCGACATCGGCATGGTTGCCGGTGATGTATCCGATGCCGCCCATGTCGGCGGCGAGTTGATAAACCTCGGTAACGTCCTTGGTGGCCTCGAGGCAGTTCTCCCAACGCCTCAGGTCGAGGACCTTGAAGTCATCGGCAGACGTCGCCTCGTACTCGGGCTCCTTGATGTCGACGCCGCGCACCCAGTAGCCGCGCTCCTTGAGGTAGGCGATCATATGGTGACCGATGAAACCGCCACCCCCGGCTACAAGCGCCGTCTTCTTGCCGGCTGTGTTCTCGCCCATTCCGTTCTCGCCCATTCCGTTCTCACCCATGGAGAACTCTCCTTCCGAGGTCGGTTCATTTTCGTATCGGCAGATGCTCGGGTCGACTTCAGTTGCCCCGAGTCACTTTTTGCGCAATCAGTTGCGCTGCAAACAGGACCGCAAAGCGCGGGTTGCCGAGCAAGTAGCGGCGCCACAGGCGCTTGGGCTCGGTCACGAGTCTGAAGAGCCACTCCAACCCCGCTCGCTGCATCCACGGGGGTGATTGACGCTTCTTGCCGGCCAGGAAATCGAACGCCGCGCCGACTCCGACCATTGTAGCTGCGATCTCGCCGCGCAGGCGCGCCATGAGCTGCTCCTGCTTGGGAGCCCCCAGTCCCACCAGCAGGACGCCGGTGTCTGACTCGTTGACCGCACTCACGAACTCCGCCTCTTCCTCCTCGGTCAGAGGTCGAAACGGGGGTGCCCAGCGATAGGTGACCCGGAGGGCGGGAAACCTCTTGGTGAGGCTTGAGACGAGATCCTCCAGGACCTCGGGGGTCCCGCCGTAGAAGCCCACGCCGACTCCCGCGCGGGCCGCATGCTCGCAGATGACCGGAGTCAAGTCGGGGCCGTAGACACGCGTGGCTTCGGGGAGGCCGAGCTTGCGCAGACCCCACACGAGCGGCATGCCATCCGAGGTGGTGAAGTCAGATTGGTTCATGAGCTCCCGGTATTCGGGCCACTTGTGCGCCTCGACGACGTTGTTCACCGCGGCTATGCAGACGTAGCGGGACTCTCTGAGGCGGCCCCATTCGACGATCCGGCGCGCCGCCTTGTCGTAGTTCGATGCATCCACGCGCATGCCGAGGATGTAGCGGGACCCGAAGGTGTGGCCCTGCTCGAGCACGGACTGAGACGGTGAGCTCTCGGAAACGGCTTCGGACAGGCTCAATACGCACCCCTTCTGGCCATGAGGACCCCAAACGTCTTGAGCAAGATGTAGAGGTCCAGTGACAGCGACCAGTTCTCGATGTAGAAGAGATCGAGCCGCAGAGCCTCTTCGGGCGCCACACTGCTGCGCCCGTTCACCTGCCACCAGCCGGTGACGCCGGTGGGAACCTCGTGGCGAGGGCCCAGCAGCTCGAGGTTGGCGGCGACCTGATCGGTCGGCAGGGGCCGAGGCCCCACCAGGCTCATGTCGCCCTTGATGACGTTGAGAAGCTGCGGGAGCTCGTCGAGGCTGAGCTTGCGGAGGATCCGCCCGACCCCGGTAAGGCGAGGGTCGTCTTCGATCTTGAAGAACGGAGAGCTCGTGTCGATTCCCCGCTCTCTCAGCAAACGGTCGCCGTCCACCAGCATCGTCCGGAACTTGTAGACGGTGAAGGCGCGGCCCCCCTTGGTGATCCGCTCCTGGCGAAAGAGGACCGGGCCCTCGGACGTAAGCCTGATGGCGAGAGCAATGGCGCTCAGGACGGGCAGGAACACCAGCAGCCCGATGCTCGAGACGGCGAAATCGAAGGCCCGTTTGACCACCGTCTGGGTTCCGCTCAGGCGTACCGGCTTCAGTGAGATCGCCATGACCTCGGGCCCCACGGGCTGCACCGACAAGCGCGACGCGAGGATCTGGGGAAGGTTCGCCGAGACCCTTACCTCCGTGCCGGTGCGGCGAGATACCTGCATGATCTGCAGGGCGCCCTTAGAAGTGACCGCAGTCGAGGCCACGAAGACGCACTCGGCGCCGTGCTCTTCGACCAGCTCGGAGAGACCCGCCAGCTGCCCCAGCACCGGGTGACCTGAGGGCGAGCTGTAGCTCTCAGAGGTCGCCACGAAGCCGATCGGCTCGAAGCCGAGCCGGGGGGTTCGCAGCGCCACGGCAAGCCGCCCTGCTTCCTCGTTCGTACCGACGATCAGCGTGCGAACCGACAGCCGGCCCTCGGTCCGGAGCTGATAGACGCGTGAGCGCCACAGCCGGCGGCTGGTCAGCTCGAGCACCACCGCGAACGCCCAGGTCAGAGCGACCCACTCGCGCGAGAGCTCGGACTTTGACCAGTAGCTAACCAGCACCACGAGCAGAGCCCCGGTGCTGGCGGCGCTGATGACGCGGCGGAACTCCTCCGCCGCCGAGAGGTGCCGAATGCCGTAGAGGCCGTAGGCGTGGTAGACGGGTATCCACAGGGCCGCGCCGAGTCCCAGCGCCACCATGTAGCCGCTCGTGAGCGGGATGAATCCAAAGCGGACCGTCCACGCCACCAGCAGCGCGCTGATGAGGCACAGCACGTCGGTGGCAGCGAGGCCCCCGGCGATGCGGCCGTAGAGGCGCCCCACTCCGCCGCTGCGCTCGACCCGGGGGACATCAAGCTGGGGGTCGAGGCGGATCTCGACGTCACGCTCCGGCGCATCGACGTCGACCAGCTCGAGGTCTCCCTCGGTCGTGACGAGCTTCAGCGTGTCGAGGCCGTCCAGGGACGTCTTCGTGCGCGCCGGATTCAAAGCGCTCTCGAGCATCTGTTTAGGTCTGATCGGTTACACCCCCATCTACGCTTGCTTAGTGCGATCCCCGGTTGCGGAGATCTCCGCTGCGGAACGAGTAGTGCGGCGATGCCGCCCCGGTTCACGGGGTGGCCCTCCTCGTACCAGCTATTGTCAGGCACTTCCCACTTCTTGCCAAATCGTTCTGCCAAATCGCCGCGATGCGGTCGTCCATTCGCGGCAGTTTCTTTCATCGCATTGTCTCCGACAACGGCCCTCTACTCCCATACGCACAGGTACGTAACTTCCGGATTGAACGCCGCGATTGGACTCGAGTGTTTGACCGTTTAGCCCTTTTTGCGACGATATATGAGGGCAGGCTACAACGCCATCTCCGGCTTATGTCCGCCGGTGCTCGACTGCAACGGCCGGATTTCGTCCCGGCGGGATCGACGGGGGCCGAGCAACCAAGTAGTGGATCGCGCTTCACGCGTTCTGGAGTACGACGAATTCCAAGGGTTGTTGCAAC
>DASRPA010000278.1:0-3255 GCA_035646635.1 Actinomycetota bacterium
GCCGGACACCGCCAGCAGGTGGGAGAGACCGGCCCTCCGAAACGCGTCGAGGAGGGCGACATCGAGGCGCTCGGTGTCGCCCACGACCAGGCCTCGCAGCAGGGCGGCTCTGGTGGGGTCGAGCGGGCGGGTCACCGCCTCGAGATTGTGCCGGGCGCTTGCGGCCAGCGCGTGTGGACCGGATGTAGGGGCTCTCAGGTGAAGCTCGGTGGGATCCAAAGCCGCCTGCGCACCGATGCGGGCCCGGGCGCGCTCGAAGCCGTCGGCTCCCAGAGGTAGGAGCCATCCCCGACCCGACAGGCTCGAGCCCGCCACTCCCACTGTGTCGTCGAGTACGGCCACGCCCGGATCGAGGACCGTGTCCCAGCCGCGACAGTCGATGCGAGCTAGCTTTGCGAGGGTGCCGAGGCCCCCGGCCCCCTCGAGCACCCGCCCTGAGAAGTCGCAGAACGGCGCTCGCTCGGCCACGATGGTGAGTGCGGACTGAGGGGCGCAGCGCCAGCCCGCTCCCAGAGAGCCGAGACCCAACGCCACTGCTCCCAGGCCCGCGGCCCGCGCAGCCCGGCAGCGGAGCAGGACCAGGACCGCCCCGGACAGCGCGACGAGGGCCGCGAGCACGGAGGGATCGCGGCCGCACCCGTACGCGGTCCCCGCGCCGAGCGCGGCGACCGTCAGCCAGATGCGCCCGAGGCGCACGTCACACAGTCACGTAAGGGCGCATCGCCTCGAGCGTGGCGGGACCCACGCCCGAGACCTCGAGCAGCTCCTCGATCGAAGTGAAGGAGCCGACCTGAGCCCGGTACTCGAGGATGGCCATCGCGGTCACGGGTCCGATCTCGGGAATCGTCTCCAGAGCGGCCTGATCGGCGATGTTGAGGTTCACCGGCGCGGCCGGGCTAGTAGTGGAGGCGCCGGGCTGCGGAACGGGGGCCGCGGCGGGCGTCTCACCCCGGCGCAGAACCTCGACCTTGAGCCCGTCCTGGAGCGGCTCGGCCAGGTTGAGCGCGTCGAGGTCGGCCCGGTCGGTCGGACCCCGGGCGGCCTGGACGGCGTCGGCGATGCGCGCCCCGGCGGGCATCTCGTAGAGGCCGGGACGGCGCACCGCCCCTGCGACGTGGACCAGCAGCACCGGCTCCGGGCTGGCAACTACAGCGGCAGCGAAGGCATCCTGTTCCCGGGGGGCCGAGCGCGCCGGCGGCGCGACCGTCGCGGGTGCGCCCCTCGCCCACAGCACCAGCCCCAGCACGACGGCCCCCGCCATAACCGCCAGCAGGACCCAGGAGTCCCGGCGCCGGCCGGTGAACGCCTCGAGCCGCTCCCGCCAGCCCGTCTCCACCATGATCTCCCTCCCGGGAAGCTCTGTTCTCATGTCGTCACCATGGGGGCATCGTCCACCCGGGCTCGGCTCGAAACTGTGGCGCGCGCCACACTCGGTAAGAAAAGATGGAGACAACCTCCGGCCACCTCGGCGGTGGCAAATGACTCGCGGTCCGCGTTTACCCACGGTTTTTGGTGGGCTGAGGTCCGCGGTCCGCGTTCGCCCCCGTTTCCGGTGGCCAAGTCTTCGAGAGCGAGCTCAATCACCCAAACGGGCTATTTGCCTCCGCTCCTTTCTTGCCGAACGATTACCCGAGGCGTGGGAGTTCGTCTGGACGGGGGCCCCCGCAGGGCTTTCCTGCGTCACGACCGTTCCGATAGCATCGCGTCTGTGGATCTGATCCCGAAAGCGCTGGTGGTTGGGCTGTTCGCACCGACTCTCAACGTGTCGGACCAGACGAGGGTAACCACCGACAAGATCAACCGGATCTGGACCGAGGTCACCGCAACTTATCGGTACGGCCAGCTTGTGCTCGCGGCCGACGGCTCGGGTTGTCAGTTTGTAGGCACTGAAGGCAGCAGCGTCACCATCCAGCCCCCTCTGCTACAGGTCCAGGACGTCATTGAGCTAGGGCCGCGGCAGTCCCATGACAAGGCCCAAAGCATCCTTAAAATGATCGCTCGACATCTAGGAGCCAGCGACTTCTTCAACTTGGGGATCAAGCACGTCTATCACGCTCCAGCGCCCCATGGTGACGGCCGAGCGGCGGTTCTCCACCGCATCTTGTCCAAGTCAGAGGACGAGCTTGCGAACTTCAGCAGGGCGGTCAGATCTGGGGGGGTGTGAAGTACGTGGTGACTCTCCAGGGAGCCGTGTACACGCTCCAGGTAGAGCCGCTTCAGGCCGATATCAGAAGTGTCTTCATCGACCTGGATGTCCAGTTTCCGGGCCCAGCCCAGCTGGACGACATAACGATCAAGGCGAGCGAGGCCGAGACATACATCACACAGTCCGTTAACTTGTACTTGGACAAGGTGCTCAAGTCATGAAGGGAGGCCGTTGACATTGACTACCACCACATCCCCAGGCTTGGAACAGGAGAGGAACCTTGTGACATCCCCGGCCCGATCCATAGTCTTCTACGCCGCTGACGTAGCGGAGTCCGATCTTGCGACCAGAGAGATCGAGAACGAGCCGGCCCTCTACCGGAACGTGCTCGCTCGTCTCAGCACCCCAAGTGTACTGATTCCCGCCGACGAGGCCATGGAGCAGGCGACCGATCAGACCTAGCCCCTCAGTCCATGACGAGGGTAATGGTGCGCCGTGAGGTCATCGACAGCGGCGAGTTAGCCCTCGTCCCCCAGGCGAAGCTGAAAGAAGCCCTCCGTCTGCTGGAGCGCAACCCCGAGGCTGGTAAACCTCTCACGCGAGAACTAGCAGGTTGCCGCTCCATCCGCATCGAAGGCTCCGAGAATCGACTCGTTTACCGACTCTTCAACGACGTGGTGGAAGTTCTCGCCATCGGTCGCCGACGAGACTCCAAGGTTCACGTCGTCGCAGAGAAGCGCCTATAAGCCCACGGACTTGAGTCCCCGAGAAGCGACACAATCCGATCCGCTGTTGGAAGCACAGCTCCCTGTCGCCCTCCAGAAAGCGAGCCATCTGTGGAACAGGTGGAGGGGCTGCTCCGGGGAGGTGATGCGGGGATCACCGCCGCCAACCTGACCGAGGTGTTCGACGTTTTGGTGCGAGTCTTCGGAAACGATCTCGAGGCCGTGGAAGCCAGGATTGTGCCTCTTCTTGTAACCACTCTGCCGGTGATACCCATAGGTGAAGCAAGGCGCGCCGAGCCGCGCAGATCAGGACCTCCTACTACCACCGTCGGGATTCCCCTCTCTCGCTTGCCGACTGTTTGCTGCTGGGCACTGCGTTAGTGC
>DASRPA010000279.1:0-6919 GCA_035646635.1 Actinomycetota bacterium
GCTCCGAGGAGGAAGCAAAGGTTACGGGTCATTTCGTGACGACATCACGCTACGAGTGGATGTTCTGGGATGGGAGCTGGCGGCGCGAGCAGTGGCCGGTTTGAGCCACTTGTGAGGTTTGCTACTCGCGTCTTGCGGGTAGCGTTCCCGTGTCGGCGTGAGTCGACCTTTACGAGGAAGGCGGGTTTTAATGGCCACAGAGGACAAGGCTCGCAATAAGGGCGAGGAAACCAAAGGCAAGCTCAAAGAGAAGACCGGCGAGGTCACCGGAGATCGCGAGTTGGAGCAGCAGGGCCGCCGGGATCAGTCGAAGTCCAAGCTGAAGCAAGCCGGCGAGAAGGTAAAGGACGCAATCAAGAAGGCCTGATCACCGACAGGAGTTCTGTGAGCGGGTCCAGCCACTTCGGCGGGCCCGTTCGTCGCGTCTGGGCTGGAGTTCTCGTCGAGTGGTGGTGAGTGGTTGCACAGCAACCCTTATCCACCACTCGGCTATGTGTGTTCGCGGCGGCGGCGCACGATGAAGAGGATCACGCTCCCGGCCATGAACGCGAACACCCCGTACTCGAAGTAGCGCGTGTAACTCTGGGCGTTCTCCCAGTTGCTTCCCAGCGCATAGCCGATGCCGATCAGGGCCCCGTTCCACACCGCCGAGCCCACCCCCGTGGAAACAGTGAAGCGGCGCAGGCCCATACCCGAAGCCCCCGCCGGGATCGACACCACGCTTCCACCCCCGGAGCAAGCCGGCCGAAGAGCACCACCTTGGCGCCATGACGTCGAAGAAGCGGTCGGCCTTGTCGACGTCGTCCTCGGTCACCATCAACCAGGTGCCGTGTCGCCGTACGAGATTGCGGAGCCGGTCCCAGCCGGGTCACACACCCAGTGCGTATAGCGCCAGGGCTCCGCCCAGCGCTCCGGCCCTGGCCGCGATCAGCGCGACGGTGAATGAGAACTCGCCGCGGCCTATGAGAAAGCCGGTCAAAGGAAGGATGAGCTCCGAGGGAATGGGGGGAAGAGTTCTCCACGGCGATGGGAGAGGAACCCCGAAGATCCCCAGCGAGGACACGGTGCTCGTCGCCCACTCGGTCGTGCCTCGCCTTTACCCACCCGAGAGCCTGAAGTAGCCTCAGCGCCATGTCCGACCCCGCCGGGCTGAGCCTTGCCGCAGCGGCCTCCGCACTTGTCCGCAAGGAGCTGTCACCGATTGAGCTGCTGGACGCGTGCTTGCAGCGCGTGGAACGCCTCGAGCCGCCCGTGCGCGCGTTCGTGACGCTCGACATCGAAGGAGCCCGAGCGCGCGCCCGGGAGCTGACGGTCGGTGAGCTGCAAGGCCCGCTCCACGGCATACCCGTCGGGGTCAAGGACCTGATCGATGTCGCCGGTCTTCCCACCACTGCCTCATCGGGAGTGCTGGCGGGCAACGTCGCGGCTGCAGATGCGCCCGTCGTCACGAACCTGCGCCGGGCCGGTGCGGTGGTCATGGGAAAGACCAACACTCAGGAGTTCGCTTACGGGGTCGTGAGCGCTCCCACCCGCAATCCCTGGGACCTAGAACGCATCCCGGGCGGCTCCAGCGGAGGATCGGCCGCCGCGGTCGCGGCCGGCATGTGTCCCGGGGCTCTGGGCTCCGACACCGCAGGCTCGGTGCGGATCCCCTCGTCGCTGTGTGGGATCACCGGGCTCACGCCCAGACAGCGCATCGTCCCGATGGAGGGGATCGTGCCCCTGGCGTGGAGCCTCGACGTATGGGGCCCGATGGCCTCAGACGCGGCCTCTGTCGAGCTCATGTGGCGGGGCCTGACCGGCGCGGCCCCCGTTTCTCCCCGGCTCGAGGGGCTTCGCATGGCTACGCCTTCCTGGGACTCCACCAGAGCCGACGCCGAGGTCCTTGAGTTGGTGGAACAGGCAGTCGAGGTCCTGTCCCGCCGCGCGCCGCGCTCAGAGGTGGCGCTTCCGGAGTTCACCGACTGGGACCGGCCCCACGGCATCTTCCTCAACTCCGAGGCGTTGACCGCCCACCGGCAGGCGGGCTGGTACCCGGATCGCTCGGACGACTACACCGAGGAGACCAGGCGCGCCTTGCGTCACGCCGAGCGCTTCACCGCGGTGGACTTCGTGTCGGCCCGGCGCGAGCTGGAGGGGCTCGGCGCGGCGTGGGAGGCGGCCTTGGAACACACCGACCTTCTCGTCCTGCCCACGACTGCGATGGCCGCACCGCGTGTCGACGAGCTTGCCGCGCTCAAGGGAAAGGGGTTCAGACCCGAGGTGGCGGTGAGGCTGACGAGGCTGTGTCGCCCCACCAACTTCTTAGGCCTCGCCGCGGTGAGTGTTCCCTGCGGGTTCACGCCCACTGGGATGCCTGTGGGCTTGCAGCTGGTGGCCCGAGACGAGGCGACCGCGCTGGGGGCCGCGCTGGCCTATCAAGAGTTGAGCGATTGGCACACGCGCCGCCCGCTACTCGACCTCTAGAGGCGTTCGTCCCAGGCATCCGCAGCTTCGTCACCCCATCAGAAGCCCGAGGCCAAGAGCAAGTACCCCGATCGCCAGGGACGCCGTCCCGGCGTACAACAGCAGGATGAATTTGTTGGGTCGAACCGCCTCGCGTCCCATCGAGGACAGGAAGAACCCGGCAGGCATGAGGATGGCGGCCAGCGGCACCCCGTTCCGGGCTGCGATCGCGGGCAGCCCGTCGAGACCCGCAGCGTCGGCGAAGAGCTGGCAAACCAGGGCCAGCGTCACCAGCACCCCGGCATGGGCGTGGCCCGCGCGGGCGAAGGCCTGCTGGAACTCGGTCACCGGCACCCGGCCGCGAACGATTCGCAGCATGTGCGCCCCGCCCCATTCGATCGCCACGATTGCGACCAACAGGCCGCCGACGGTCGAGCGAGCGGCACTCGACAGTTCCAGTTCCATGGAGGCCTCCCTCAAAGCAGATAGCTGTATTATCTATACTGGATACTGCTACTATCTACTAGGTCTGTCAAGCCGCATCCACCAATTGAGGGAGGGGTTTGTGCGCATCTCCGAGCTCAGCCGCACCACGGGCGTCGCGATCCCGACGGTCAAGTACTACATGAGAGAGGGGCTCCTGGCGCGCGGAGACGCGACCGCGCCCAACCAGGCTGAGTACGGCGCCGCGCATGCTCATCGCCTGCATCTCATCCGGGTCTTGAGGGAGGTGGGGAGCCTGACCGTCGGCCAGGTCGCGGCAGTCCTGGCCGCGATCGACGATGCCCACCTGCCCCGCCACGAGCTGTTCGGAGTGACTCAACGAGCCCTCGCGCCGACGAGCGAGGGGCCCGTACCCGCGGAAGTCGCGCTCGCTCGTGCCGAGATCGATGCATTTCTGGCCGCTCTCGGCTGGGAAGTAAGCGCCGAAGCGCCGGCCCGTAGGTCTCTCGCCGGCGCCCTGGTGGCTCTGCGCAAGCTCGGGCGTGACTGTGGAGCAGAGGTGTTCTTGCCCCACGCACAGGCGGCCGCCCACATCGCCGAGCAGGAAGTTTCGAGCGTGGGCGCGGAGAGCGATCGCGCCGCGGCGGTGGAAAGGCTGGTGATCGGAACCGTCGTGTTCGAAGCTGCTCTCGCTGCGCTCAGGAGGTTGGCCCACGAGCACTACAGCGGCGTGCGAGCCGCCCTTTACACTCCCGAACAATGAACGCCGCCCGTACCAACTTCACTCTGCCGACCCTCGAAGACCTCGAGGTCGAGGACCTGCGAGTGCTGGTGCGGGCGGATCTCAACGTTCCCCTGGAGGACGGCGCCATTGCCGACGACCTGCGCGTGCGGGCCTCGGTGCCGACGCTCGAGGCGCTGCTAGAGAGGGGCGCACGGCTCGCCGTCTGCTCCCACCTAGGGCGCCCGAAAGGCAAGGTCAGAGAGGAACTGCGGCTCGCTCCGGTGGCGAGCCGTCTGGCCGAGCTTCTGCAAAGAGACGTGCTGGCCCTCGATGAGGTGGTCGGCGAAGAGGCAGAGCGCGCCTGTGCCTCAGACGCCGACGTGGTCCTGCTCGAGAACCTTCGCTTCGAGCCCGGCGAGGAGGCCAACGACGCAGGCTTCGCCGCTGCGCTCGCAAGCTTTGCGCAGGCCTACGTCAACGACGCCTTCGGCTCTTCCCACCGGGGGCACGCATCGGTGGTGGGAGTCCCCGCCCTGCTGCCCTGCGCCGCGGGCCTGCTTCTGGCAAGAGAGGTGGCTGAGCTCGAACGACTGCTCGAAGGCCCCGAGCATCCCTTCGTCGCCGTCCTTGGGGGCGCCAAGGTCTCCGACAAGCTTGGCGTCATTAGAAACCTCCTCGAGCGAGTGGACGCGGTGGTCGTCGGCGGCGCCATGGCGTTCACGCTGCTCGCGGCCCAGGGCCACGACGTCGGTGGCTCCCGGGTCGAGCGCGGCAGGCTCGACGAGATCAGAGACACTCTCAAAGAGGCGGAGGCTAAAGGCGTCGACGTGCTGCTGCCCTCGGATGTGATGGCGGCCGAAGGGATAGGGGAGGGCTCGCCTCACGAGGTCGTCTCGCTGGCAGGGATCGGGTCGCGCATGGGCGTCGACATCGGGCCGGAGACCGCGGCCCGCTTCGGGGACGTAATCGCCGCGGCCCGCACCGTGCTGTGGAACGGGCCCATGGGCATCTTCGAGATAGACGACTACGCGGCCGGCACCAAGGCCGTCGCACTGGCCATCGCCGGGGCCACCTCCAAGGGCGCCTTCACGGTCGCCGGTGGGGGAGACTCGGCGGCCGCGCTGGTCGAGCTGGGTATGACCGACGCGGTCTCGCATCTGTCCACCGGAGGCGGAGCCTCCCTGGAGCTGCTCGAGGGTAAGGAACTCCCGGGAGTGGCGGCGCTGAGAAAGGAACGAAGCTGAGAACTCCTCTGATTGCCGGCAACTGGAAGATGAACATGACCCACCTCGAGGGCATGCGCCTGACCCAGGCGTTGGCGCACGAGCTCGCCGCACACGACTTCTCCCGGGTCGAGGTCGTGCTGTGCCCCCCGTTCACCGCCCTGCGCACGCTGCAGACGCTCATCGACTCCGACCGTTACGAGTTCGGCCTCGGCGCACAGAACCTCTACCCGCGCCCGGACGGCGCCTTCACGGGCGAGATCTCGCCGGTGATGCTGCAGGCGCTGCAGGTGGCCTACGTGATCGTGGGCCACTCCGAGCGGCGCGATCTGATGGGGGAGAGCGACGACGAGGTCAACGCCAAGATCAAGGCTGCGCTGTCAAACGACCTGACCCCGATAATGTGCTGCGGTGAGACCCAAGCCGAGCGCGCGGCCCACGAGACCGAAGCCAAGGTCAGGCGCCAGGTGAAGGCGGGGCTGGCGGGCCTCAAGCCCGAGCAGGCGCAGGGGGTCGTGGTCGCCTACGAGCCCATCTGGGCGATCGGGACCGGGGCGACCGCCACTCCTGCCGACGCCCAGGAAACGATCTCGATCATCAGGTCGGAGCTGTCGGAGCAGCTCTCAGAGGAGGTGGCTGGGGACATCCGCATCCTCTACGGAGGCAGCGTGAAGGCCGGCAACGCCGCCGCCCTGACCTCGCAGCCCGACGTCGACGGGGCACTGGTCGGCGGGGCGTCCCTCGATGCGGCCGAGTTCGCCGCCATCGTCAAGGCGACCAAGTCGTGAGCCCGCACCGGATCATGTACGTGATCCTCGACGGGCTCGGAGACGACCCCCTCGACCCGCTCGGAGGCAGGACCCCTCTGGAGGTTGCCCATACCCCCCATATGGACGGGCTCGCCAAGAGGGGTCGCAACGGAATTGTGACCACGGTCGGCAAGGGCATCGCCCCCGAGTCCGACATCGCCGTGTTCGCCATCCTCGGTTACGACCCCCACCAACATCACACCGGGCGCGGCCCCCTCGAGGCTCTCGGGGCGGGGCTCGAGATCTCTCCCGGCGACCTCGCCTACCGGGCGAACTTCGCCACGGTCGAAAGAGACGGCGACTCGTGGGAGATCATCGACCGCCGGGCGGGCCGCGACCTCTCCTCCGAGGAGGCCGAGGCGCTCGCGACCGAGGTCCAGGACAAGGTGCGGCTCTTGGGCGCGAGCTTCGAGCTGCGCGCGACCTCGGGCCACCGAGCCGCGCTGGTGCTGCGCTCC
The DNA here is from genome assembly GCA_035646635.1 of Actinomycetota bacterium. Taxonomy (GTDB): domain Bacteria; phylum Actinomycetota; class CADDZG01; order CADDZG01; family WHSQ01; genus JACDAL01. The sequence goes on from DASRPA010000279.1 coordinate 6,104, forward strand.
TCGTCGGGAGGGTTGTCTGCCGAGGTCGAGAATTCGGATCCCGCCTACGGGCGCAAGGGGGCGCTGGGGGTGGCCAAGGAGACCTTCGAGAACCGGGTGGTCGAGGTCGCCCCCCTTGCGGGACACGAGGACGACGACGCCGCGGTGGAGGCGGCCCGGCTCTCGAACGAATGGCTTCAGGCCGCCTACGAGGTGCTGGACGCTTCGGATGTAAACCAGAAGCGCCGCGCCGCAAAGAGGCTGCCGGGCAACTTCATCCTCACCCGCGACGCGGGCGACCATCTCCCCGAGCTCGAGCCCTTCAAGTCCAAGTTCGGCCCCGAGTTCGCCTGCTTCGTGGAGATGCCGGTCGAGCTCGGGATCGCCAAGCTCACGGGAATGGGGGTGGTCGAGGCGCCCACCGGCATGGGGGCGGCCGAGCAGTACGAGGCGTGGGCGGAACTCGCCAACGAGGCGATCGAGGGCTTCGACGGCCTCTACATCCACATCAAGGGGCCGGACGTGCCGGCCCACGACGGCGACCACGAAGCCAAGATCAAGAGCATCGAGGACATCGACGCGCATTTCTTCGCTCCCCTGCTCGGCGGGTTGGCCGACCGGGGCACGATCGTGGCGGTCACCGCCGACCACTCGACGAGCTGCGCCCGCAAGTCTCATACCGACGGGCCGGTGCCGCTGCTCGTGTGCGGGCCGGGCGTGAGCTCGGATGCGGTCACGACCTACGGCGAGACCGCGGCCCGCTCGGGGGCCATCGGGCACATCAAGGGCACGGAGATCATGCCGGGCCTGGTCGCAGCCGCCCGCGGCTCCTGACCC
>DASRPA010000280.1:0-6132 GCA_035646635.1 Actinomycetota bacterium
AAGTTGCTTAATGACCCCTCCCGGGAGCGTCTGACCCGGGAGGGCATGGCGATCGGGACCCCGGCCTACATGGCTCCAGAGCAGACCTTCGGTACGGAGGTAGACGGGCGGTCGGATCTCTACTCGGTCGGAATTGTGCTGTACGAGCTGTTGACGGGCCAGGTTCCCTTCGTGCGCGATTCTGCTCAGGCGATGCTGTCCGCTCAGGCATACGAGCCCCCACCCCCTCCTCGTCAGCTCAACCCGGCCTTGCCCGCGGAAGCCGAAACCTTGCTACAGACGGCCTTGATGAAGGAGCCAAGCCGCCGCTTTCAGCGCGCGGCCGACATGGTCGTCGCGGTCGAGCGTCTCCTCTTTGTCGTCGAAAGCTCGCGTCAAGAGGATCCGATCGTCAAGCTCTACGAAGAGGGCGTGGCCGCCTTCAAACGTGGGCGGTGGGATGTGGCGGTCGAGCGTTTGGAGCGACTCTTGAGCTTGGACCCCTCGCACGAGGATGTGGAATCACTGCTGGAGACGGCGCGGATGGAACAACACGCGGGGCGCCGCCGAGGGCATTGAGGGGGCGATCGGAGGGTGGCAAACGCGGACCGTGGACATCCACCCACAGAAAACCGTGGGTAAACGCGGACCGTGGACATCTGCCCCGATCAGAGGCGACCCCGGGCCAGGAGGGTGGTGTGATTTCCTTGATCATTTCCCGAGCAGGTTGCGGGAACTCTCGATCAGGAGCGGAACGAGCGGCCATTCGCGAAAGGACAGGCTTCGGTAGCGCCGTCCACCGATCTTGAGCCTCGACGCTGCCTCGAACAACGCGATGCGTCGTTCGTCCGGCGGCTCTCTTACGGATGCGTAGCCCTCCAAGAATTGATCTGTAGCTTGCTCCACGAAGTGACCGTGCTGCGGCTGCCGCATGGCCTTCCAGCCGATGTAAGCCAACAGGTTGCCGATGTCTCGGGAGGGCTCGGCCCAGCAGTAGCCGTCGAGATCGATGAGCACGAGCTCGCCGTCTTGAATCATGAATTGGTCGGTGCGGAAAGCGCCATGACTGGGAACAGAGCCGTAGCCCGCTTCCTCGGCCTTGCTGAGGCGCTTCACCTCGAATGAATACTCACGAGCAAGCTCGGAGTCCGGCGCCGCAATGGCCTTGGTGTAGCCCGACAACTCGTCCACGTCGTCTCTCAGAGTCCGGCTCGGCCCAGGGGGACGCCCAGCGGAGTGCAGCCCCGCAAGGCGTTCGCCGGCGGTGTGCATCCACGCAGCTCGCTCGCTCACGCTGCGCTGTTGGTCGAAGGCGATGGAATGGAGCTCGTCACCCCCATCAACGGCCCGTTGTAACAGCAGCCTCATGTCGGCCCAGTAGACGAGCGGTGGCGCGATGCGCGGCATGGTGGCGAGCTCGCGGCTCTGCCGGTCTAGTTGCCCAAGCGTGGACATCAGGAGCTCGCCCCCCTGAGCCAACATCTTCCCAAACAAGACCTGCTTTCCCGATTGGGTCTCCAGCTCGTAGCGCAGCGAGCAGCGCAAGCGCGGTTTGTAGCGCAGCGCTTCTATGCGAGGGGGACTGGTTAACGTTGCGACTAGCTCAGGTGCGGCCTCCAAACGGTGGCGCATGTATTTCGGATCCATTGCCTCTCCGAGGCGATCGAGCTCAGGGTCTTCGTTCGGCAGAAGCACCAGAGTCTGTTCTGCACCGATGTGCAGGACTCCAATGGCTTTCAAGGGAGAGGGCCCAGCATCGCCGACCACGAGCTCGTAGGTCGACACACATTGAAAGCCGGGCTGATACTTGACGTCCTGTAGTGCCTGCACTCGCACGCCCGTGGTCGCCGCCTCGGGCTGGGCCCTCGCCAGCTTGCGCTCGAACAGCGCGCCCACAGAGCGAAAGTCGAATGCGAGGGGAAGCATGGGCAAGTCAGGGTCGAAGTCGGGACTCCATTGCGACTCCCCGGTCGTCACCGCGACCACCAGTGCTCCACTACAGAGGGGCGCTCGACGTCAGCTTCGGATCGGGAGTGCTGGGGGGCAGCAGCGACCGCAAATGGTTAACCGCTCGTGGGAGCCCGTCGAGATCGGGCCCGGTGCTCGCCTCCTTGTCCTTGCCTCGGTCGAGGGCGCGGCAGATCGCATCCGCCAATTTTCTGCCGGATACTTTGGAGGGATCGACGGTGTCCACCCACCCCTTGGATCGAAAAAGGCCCACTCGGATCTTCTGCTCGCTGCTTGGCCCCATGCGCGGCACCATGATGCACGGTGTCCCCGATCGCAGGATCTCCATCGTGGAGTTGTAACCTGCCATGGCGACGACGGCGTCGGCCGCGCATATATAGCTGTAAGGATCGGCCACAGTTCTGCGGACGCGGACCGGCAAGCCGACGGCCCGGGCCTGCAGTTCCTGGCGGTGTTCTTCCGGCATAAAGGGACCTGTGATCATCACAAGCCTGAACCGGGAGATGCTCGCCTCCAGCAGAGGGACGGCGTCGAGCAACGAGCGCATGGTTGTGTATCCGTCGGCGCCTCCGCCTGCCATCCCCACGATTAGCTTGGTCGGCGCGTCGCTGCGCTTCTTGTACTCGGCGCGAATGCTGCGGGTGTATCGAGCACGCCGAGGCGCACACACATACCCGCAGTAGCGAAGCTTTGCTGCTATATCCGACGGGAGATCGTATCGGGCGGCGTGGTCGAAGAGCTCCCTGCTTCCGTAAACGAGGACCAGATCGTAATAGCGCCGGATGGCGTCGTAGGCACCCTCGATGCGCCACCGTTCGCGTATGACTTGGGGGGAATCAAGGACATCTCTCAGTCCCAGCACGACCTTTGTTCGCCCCCTTTTGGACAGCTCCTCGAGCGTCGGAACGAGCTCCCCCATGGCGCCGTGCGGCATGTGGTCGACTAGAAGAACATGAGGTTGGAAGTGGCTCGCTGAACTGAGAATCAGCTCTCTTCTCAGCGCCGAAACCTCGTCGAAATCCATGGTAAGGGCCAGGGCGTGCCAGTCCCCGGGCCCTGCTTTCACGATCGAAGGGAGCTTCAGGAAGTCGTGATTGGGCCTCGAGTCGAAGAACCCGCCGAGAGGGGAGTCGCTGAGGGTCAGGACGCATGCCTTGGGGAGGACGCGTAAGATCTCGTTCGCGATGCTCGTAGTCCGTCTGAGATGCCCCAGCCCCAGACCGTCCTGCGAATAGATCAGGAACCGCTTGCCGGCCCGCCCATTGCCGGCTGGACCGTCGCCACTCGACCTCTCCTGCACCCGGGCCGCCCTCCCTGGGTCCACCAGCCGCGGGGCGGCCCATCGCCATCCCTCCAAAGCAGCTGCATCGTAATACTGTCGTTGCCGAGAGGCTAGGTCAACCTCGTTGACAGTCCTGTGAGGATATTGTTTTGATATCCGCAGGCGGAAAGGCATGTCCGGCTCACCGAGGCTTCGTGACGGGAGACCATGAGACTCACCCATCGGGCGCCGTGGTAACGGCTCCCACCGAGAAGGTTCCGGGATCGGCTACGAGGCTGTCCGGTCGGTTACAGGAGGCCTTGTCGGGAGAGGCCGGGATCGAGGGCGTGTGCTGGGTCCTGGGAGGACGGCCGATACGTCGCATCATTCGAGAGGAGCTGCGCGGCCTCTTGTCGAATCCCTCGCACCTTGGGCCCTGCGTTCTACGACGGGCGAAGTTCAAACCCGGCCGCAAGCTCACTGCCTACTACGACGTCGGCCTGGCCACAGGTGCCGGACCGGCCCGGTCGATAGCGGTGACCTGGCAGCCTGAAGGATCAAGCAGCCTCTCCTCTGAAGACCCTAGCGAGGTCGATCTGGAGTCCGAAGCGTTAGCCGGTGGTGTCGCCGCTCCCTTCTCCCGGCTGAGTGCGCGGGACCCTCACCTCGGAATGCGAATTCTGGTGGCTCCACTCGATGCCGCTTATCCGCAACTCGTCCGCGTCTCCAGCCCGGATCACGTTGCTGATTTGGTTACCCGGCTGATGGAGGATGCGGCCGGCGGGAGCTCGCCAGAGCTCCCGTCGGCCGTCGACGTGACTGCCGTGCGATACCGGCCCGGACAGCGCCACGTGCTTCGCTACGACTGCCTCGCTCCGGATGGCCGCATCCAGAGAGGAGAGACTCTGTTCGCCAAGCTGTACAACGACGGCGAGGACATTGCTGCATTTCGCGTCGCAACTGGTATTGCCGATTGGGTGTCGTCGTCCACTGAGGCGTCGGCAATCAGGCCTTTGGCCCATTTGAGTGAGGACGGGCTCATAATCTACCCAGAGCTGGCCGGGACGCCCCTGTCCCACCACCCGGCAGCGCGCGCCGCCAAGCCTCTAGCGCAAGCGGGAGCAGTCTTGCGTGCTCTCCAGCGGGCGCCGGTGGGGCTATTCGACGATGTCCGCCCGCATTCGTTCGCCGGTGAGGCGCGCGCAGTGGCGCGGGCCGCCGAGCACGTGAGACCGCTTTTTCCCGCCGCCGGAGCTGCTATCGATCGCATCCTCGAGAGAGCCGCTGCCGTGGAAGCGCGCCTGCCGGGCGAGTCCCCGGTCCTGGCCCACGGTGATTACAAAGCCGACCATGTCTGGGTGGGGCGGACCGGCATCACTCTCATCGACTTCAACACCTGCTCGCTGGCGGACCCGGCATTGGATCTCGGAAAGTTCCTCGCCGATCTTCACTGGTGGTATGCGGCGGGTGGAGAGGAGCAGATGCTGGGCGCCCAGCGGAATTTCCTCGAAGGTTATGGGCACGAGATAGAACCCGTTCGCCTGCTGCGAGCCCGGCTGTACGAGGTGCTCATACTCACAAAGATCACGGTCCGGCGAGTCCGTCTGTTCGATCGCAGGTGGGCGTCTAAGACCGACGGGCTCCTGCGGCGGGCGGAGGGCCTCCTAGGGGACCTCGAAACAGCCATCTCCCGGTCCGGCCGAGAAGAGGCGGCCACAGCCCGAGCTGGCCGGTAGGGGAATCCGTGAGTCGCTCATTCTCCGACTATCCAGAAGGTACTACGCAACCGGCATCGCCGGTGCTACGCTCAAGCAGAAGAAGCTCTGTCCTCGGCGGAGCTGGCTGGGGGAAGGTGGATAGCTGATGGAAATGCCGCGCGTCGGCACCGATTTTGCGGGTTACCAGGTTCAGGGCATTATCGGCCGCGGAGGCATGAGCGTCGTCTATCAGGCGGAGCATCCTCGGCTCGCCCGCATCGTCGCACTGAAAGTCCTATCAGTCGAGCTATCCGAGGATGATCGCTTTCGGGAACGCTTCGTCCGGGAATCGAGATTGGCCGCGTCCGTCGACCATCCCAACATCATCCCTATCTACGACGCGGGCGCATCCGATGACTTGCTCTATATCGCAATGCGTTACGTAAAAGGAGACCTGAAGTCGATGATACAGCGCGAGGGCCGGCTGCGGCCCGAGCGCCTCATGCCGGTTTTCACTCAGATTGCAAGTGCGCTGGACGCCGCTCATCACCTGGGTCTCGTCCACCGGGACGTGAAGCCGGCCAACGTCTTGATTGCATTCAGTTCGGGTCCCGACGGGCGAGACCATGTCTATCTCGCCGATTTCGGACTAACCAAGCATGCTAAGTCGCGCAGCGGAATAACCGGCACAGGGCAGTTTGTGGGCACGGTCGACTACATGGCGCCTGAGCAGATCGAAGGAAAGCAGGTCGACGGGCGTGTCGATGTCTACGCGCTCGGCTGTATCGCCTACGAGTGTCTCACCGGGCGAGTGCCATTCATACGCGACACTGATGCAGCGGTCATCTGGGCTCATCTCAAAGAGGATCCTCCCAAGGTCAGCTCGATGGCAGGCAATGTGCCGCCCGAGGTCGACGACGTCATCGGCAAGGCTATGGCCAAAAGCGTGGACGATCGCTACGACAGTTGCATGACGTTGCTCGTCGCCCTCAGAGAGGCCATGGACTTCGATCCGGCTGGTTCTCTGAGGGGGAGCGTGACAGCACCACCTCGTAGCGAGACGGTGTTGCGGGAGCGGCCGGGAGAAGTGGCCGCGCAAGCGCCGGTGCCACCAAGCACGGTCTTTCCGCCGGCCCCCTTGAGCGCCCCCGCAGCGTTCGCTCCGCCGCCGCAGACTCCCTCCCCCCAGGAAGCGCCCGCGTCACAGGCAGGCGTTGCCTCATCCCC
>DASRPA010000281.1:0-2216 GCA_035646635.1 Actinomycetota bacterium
CGAGTTCGGGCATGTGTGCCAGTCGTTGATCGTCGTGTCGTACTGCATGCCCGGGTCGGCGCAATCCCACGCGGCCTGGGCGATGTCGCGGAACAGGTCCCGGGCCGGCAGCGTCTCGAGCGTCTCGCCGGTGGTCACGGCTTTGAGCTCCCACTCGGCCCCCTCGAGCACTGCGTTCATGAACTCGTCGGTGACACGGACCGAGTTGTTGGCGTTCTGATACTGGATCGAATGTGAGTCCTTGCCGTCGAGGTCCATGTCGAAGCCGGCCTCACGCAGCGCCCGGGCTTTGCGCTCCTCGAGGGCCTTGCACCAGATGAAGTCCTTGATGTCGGGATGATCGACGTTGAGAACGACCATCTTGGCGGCGCGCCGGGTGGCGCCCCCCGACTTGATCGTGCCCGCCGAGGCGTCCGCCCCCCGCATGAACGACACCGGCCCGGAGGCGGTCCCGCCCGAGCGCAGGTGCTCCTTGGAGGAACGCAGCTTGGAGAGGTTCAAGCCCGAGCCCGAGCCGTGCTTGAAGATCGTGCCTTCCTCGACGTACCAGTTGAGGATCGAGCTCATCTCGTCCTCAACGGAGAGGATGAAACAGTTGTGCACCCGCAGGTTGGCCGACAGGTACTCGCCACTCTCGGTCTGGATGTCGAAGACATCCATCTCGCCGAGGACTTCGATGCGGTCGATCTCCAGCTGCTTGGTCGTACGAGCAGGAACTCCCTCGAGGGTCAGGCTGTGTTCGAGCTTGGCCCTCTTGATTGGATCGATGAAGTCGATCTCGTCGGCGAAGATCCGACGATCACCCAGACTCTTGATGTCCAGAGACCAAGCCTCCGGGCGACCCTTTGGCCCAGGGTGTAGCGAGGCGCAGATCCCGAAGCGCAACAACAACCGCTGAAGCGCGCGGGCGCTGTCTTCCGCAATCCTGCCAACTCCGATGCGCGCTGCTCTCTCGCCGATCGAGATCGATCCCCGGGCGTCAAAGAGACCCCGGAGGTAGGAGGCGACCACCGGCAGAGGAGCCGTCAAGAAGTGATCCTCTGGGGGCGCCGCTGTGTTCCACATTCTGCCCGCCAGTGCTGCGGCATGGATCTCTGCCTGGTCGATCTCAGACTCGCCAAACGAGTCCCGTCGGTGCCACTCGAGCGCATCGCCCGCGCCGAGCTCTCCCGCCGCGACGAAGCGCCCGGAGCGCTCGCCCGTCTTCTTCCACACGAGATGATCGGCCGTGACATCGAGCGTGTGCCCGGCTTTGGTGTGGATACGCAGCACCTCGCGGACCCCGTTGGCCTTGACCGCGACCACGCTCGTAACGCCCTCCGCGTCGTACACCTTGGTCCCGACGGCATTGTCTTCGACAAGCTTTCCGATCGAGACGAGACCGGCAGGGGTGCTGACCAGAGAGTGATAGGGCTGACAAGCGGAGACCTGTTCTTCCCCCTTCGGCCGCCAGCCGACGTTGAACCACACCGGCGAGTTGAAGGCGGCCTTCTGGGTAACGAGCAGGTGCATGAGCTCGTCCTGAAACACCTGGGCCTCGGCTTCGTCGCGGAAGTAGCCCCGGCCCAGGCCCTCCTCGGTGTAGCGGTTGGCGACCCGGTCGATCATCTGCTTGACGGAGCGCTCGCGCCGGGGGGTCCCGGGCGAGCCGCGGAAGTACTTCTGGGCGGCGATATTGGTGGCGTTCTGCGACCACTTCTTGGGGATCTCCACGTCCTTCTGCTCGAACGCCACTTGACCCGTCCGATAGTTGCGGATGACCGCATCCCGCAGCTCCCACTCGACATCGTCGTAGGGGTGCCGTCCTGCAGTCGTAAAACGGCGCGACAGCACGAGTTCGTCCGAGGCCGTGACCTTCGTGTGAGATCCCTGAGACACGCTCCATACCCCTTTCCAACCGACGCCCAAAGAGCTAGTGGGCGCCTCCAGTGATTATCCCAGATCCCCGGCCTCTACACCAGATGTAGTGGTGCTGGGCCTGGACCGCCACAATATGTGGGGAAGAACAAGGATGAAATTACGCCTCTGTAGTCGCCGAGTCAAGCCTCCCGGGGCAGAAATGGAGAGAAATCCGAGAGAATCTCCGGGGGGCAATGGGGGGCCGAGTAGTCGATCGCGCGTGGCGCGCCCTGGGGTACCGAATCCGTACCCAGGCGCGCTCTGGGCGCGTTTGAGTACGCCGGAGGTCGGGCCCGGGGCCGGGGATTTTCGGGGCC
>DASRPA010000282.1:0-22884 GCA_035646635.1 Actinomycetota bacterium
TACGCGACCACGCGGTAGTCGGGAAACAGCCTGCGCCCACCGCGCGGGAGCTCGGGGCCGGCAGGCTTGTCTTTTTCCGGCTTGTCTTTTTCCGGCTTGTCTTTTTCCGGCTCGTCCTTCTTGGGGTCGGGCTCCTGGGGCTTCGGAGTCTTCGAGGGATCTTCTGTCGGCTCCTTTTGGGAACCTCCCGGCTCGGCCGCAGAGGTGTTTCCACCGCTCGAGCGTTCGGCCCCGGATGTGCACGAGCTCGCCAAGAGCAGAGCGGCGAGGAACACAGCCGAAGCCCTGGGGAGGATGCTCAAAGAAGCGAGGCTTGGTTCTCGGCCCTCGGCTCGGCCCGATCGGGGCCCTCAGCGGGATGCTCGATCAACGCCACGACGCGGGTCGACATGAATCTCCCGGTGCGAATCACGATCCCCGTACGTGTGACCTCGGAGACCTCGACCACGCCCCGAGAGGTAGAGATCTCGACGCGGCGGCCCGCCTTCGAGGCCGCGATGACGTAGGTCTTGGTCCCGTCGGAGACATCGACGACGATTTCGACCGTGTCTCCCTTCACTTGGCCCCCATCCCTCTCATATCGACCCCCGCGTTTCGGACCGAGTGGTCGCCAGATGTCGTATAGCAGCATTTCACGACCACTCGGCGGGGGGCTGTGACCCCGCCGGGCTCATCGGGCCCCATGCTGCCACGAATCGCGGTTCGGGGCGGCCGCCCCAGGGGCATGTATCGTCGGAGGCTCGGCAGGTGGACAGCGAAGCGACCCTCGATCACAGGTCGGGCGAAGCGTAAGGAGGCTGTAGTGGCAGACGATTCGTTCGATGTGGTGATCCTCGGCGGCGGCAACGCGGGTTACGCGGCTGCTTTCCGGGCCAGCGGGCTCGGCATGTCGGTGGCCATGGTGGAGAACGACAAGGTGGGCGGCACATGCCTTCATCGTGGCTGCATACCGACCAAGGCGCTGCTCCACGCGGCCGACCTCATGGACGAGTTTCGGAATGCCTCCGCGTTCGGTCTCTCGGTCTCAGAGCCCGAGTATGACTGGAGCAAGGTCCTTGCCTTCAAGGACTCGGTGGTCGACAGCATGTACAAAGGGCTGTCGGGTCTCATCAAGAAGAACAAGGTCGAGCTCGTCCAGGGCACCGGCCGAATCACCGACGAGCGCACCGTCGCCGTCGAGACCTCGGACGGCAACAGAACCCTCACGGCCGATGAAGGTCTGGTCATCGCGTCGGGCTCGTTTGCGCGCGAGCTTCCGTTCATCAAGGCGGACGGCGACAAAGTCCATAACTCGAGCCACGGCCTCACGGCCGGCGACGTTCCCGAGTCGATAATCGTGGTGGGCGGCAACTACATAGGTCTGGAGTTCGCCAGCGTCTACAGGTCCTTTGGAGCAGACGTCCAGGTCGTCGAGATGCTCGACAAGATCGCTCCCAACGAGGACTCCGATATCTCCAAGACATTGGCCAAGTTGCTCGAAGAGCGCGGTATCAACTTCCACGTCGGTGTCGAGGTTACGGGCGCCTCCAGCAGCGACTCGGGCGTGGAAGTCGAGCTGAAGAAGGGGGACGGCAGCGAGTCCTTGACCGCCGAGCGGCTCTTGGTGGCAGTAGGCCGCGGCCCCCGGACGGAGCACATCGGCCTCGAAGACGCAGGAGTCAAGACCGAGCGCGGCTTCATCGTCACCGACGAGCTGTTCCAGACGAGCGCCGGTGGTGTCTTCGCTATTGGTGATGCAATTCACATTCCCGACGCCAACTGGCCGCACCCCCAGCTAGCGCACGTTGCGTTTCTGGAAGGGACAAAAGTCGCTGAGCACATCGCCGGTGAAGACGTCACCCCCATCGACTACAAGAACATCCCGCACGTTATCTATTGCCAGCCCGAGGTCGCCTCGGTCGGACTTACCGAAGACAAAGCTAAGGAGCTGGGCATGGACGTCGTCACCAAGCGCTACATGTTCACGCACAATGCGCGTGCTCTGATGCTGGGCGGCGGCGAGGGCTTCGTCAAAACCGTGGCCGAGAAGAATGGAGCAGTGGTCGGCGTGCACATAATCGGGCCGCGCGCCTCGGACATGATTACCGAAGCACAGCTCGTAACATCATGGGAGGCCTATCCGTCCGAGCTGGCAGAGCTGATACATGCGCACCCGACTCTGTCGGAGGCCATCGGTGAGACGTTCTTGGGTCTGGCGGGCAAGCCCCTGCACGGCACCTAGGGGAGCCAACTCGCGTTTTGAGCGTCCCAGCGAACAGTTCTTGTCTTGACGCTAGGACCCACAGAACCATCGTAGGAGGAAAGCTTTCGCGCTGGCGATGGGTTCGTTTGCGACCCACTCTTTAAGGCTGAGGCAAGTCATGTTCACTTCGCAGGATCGAGACCAAGTTCGTCAGCAACTATTGCAACGAGCTGACGCTGATGAACGAATCGTGGCTGGAGCCGAGGTGGGCGCGGGTGCCTCGGATGAGGCTGACCGCTGGTCAGACTTGGATCTCACCTTTGGTGTCGCGGACACAGCGAGCATCAGCGATGTACTCGCTGATTGGACAGGCGACCTCGATCACAATCTCGAAGCGATCCATCTCTTCGACCTGCCATTTCTGTCGACGATCTATCGTGTGTTTCTCTTTCCGGGGAACCTACAGGTCGACTTGTCTTTCAGTCCTGCGTCCGACTTCGGCGCGCTGGGCCCCAAGTTCAACCTGCTCTTCGGTGAGGCCGTTGACCGACCCCATGCATCCCCAGATTCCGCGGACGAGATTTTCGGCCTCGCTGTTCATCACGCCGTCCGCGGCAGAATCTGCATCGAACGCGGGCGGCTGTGGCAAGCGGAGTACTGGATCAGCCCGTTACGGGATCATGCACTGTCACTCGCGTGCCTCCGGCAAGGTTTCGAGGTAAGCCACGGTCGAGGATTCGACAGGTTGCCCCCTGAGGTCCTTCGGTTCTTTCGCGATGGACTGATCCGTTCGTTGGACCGCGGGGAGTTACTTCGGGTGCTCAGAACGGGCGTCGAGGGTCTACTCCGTGAGTCCGAAGTGATCCCGGAGGCCGCTGCGCGCGCCAAACCACAACTCAGGGAGCTCATCACGCACGAAACGTTGTAGACGTCGCCATGGCGTCAGCGAGCCCCGCTCCGCCCGCCGATAGACGCGTGACCTGGGGGGATCCGAATCAATGAGATCATACTCAGTCGATGGTTTACAAGAAGTCGCCTGAGGAGGTTGCGGCGATGCGGCGAGGCGGCCGCCGTCTTGTGGAAATAATGAACCGCCTAGAGGCGAGGCTGCGTCCAGGGATAACAACCCGACAATTGGATGGGATCGCCGAAGATCTCATCACCAGGGCCGGAGCGCGCTCCTCCTCGAGGCTACAGGGATTCCCCGGCACGATATGCATCTCTCCCAACGACATCGTTGTTCATGGCGTCCCAGGTCCCTATCGACTGAAGGAGGGGGATGTTGTGACACTTGACGTTGCGCTCTTCTATGACGGGTTCCACGTTGATGCCGCTTGGACGTACGCCATCGGAAGCGTGGACAAAGAAACCCTAGCGTTGCTCGCTACAACCGAACGAGCGCTCCAGGCGGCCATCTCCATGTGCGAACCGGGCAAACGTTTGGGCGATCTCGGATGGGCCGCGCAGCGAACGGTCGAGGACGCGGGGTTCTCAGTCGTGTCCCGCTTTGGCGGCCACGGCATCGGGCGGAAGTTGTGGGAGCCCCCGACGGTCCTGAACGTGGGGCCACCTGGTCGAAGAGAGATCCTTCGCCCCGGGATGACGATCGCTATCGAGCCAATCACTGCGGCAGGGACCGCAGACGTAGAGCTTATGGACGACGGTTGGACCGTCGTCACCGCGGATCGTAGTAGCGCGGCTCATTTCGAACACACCGTAGTCATCACACCTGATAGCCAGGAAGTTCTGACACACGACGACCGTAGAAGCGCCGCAGCCGCCTGACGGCAGGTCTGCCGCACGAGGTCGCAGCCCAGCGAAGCGAGATCCTAGACGTGGAGTGATCGAGATTGTGGCGAATCGACAAGGGGGATGAAGATGAACTACAGGCAAATCGTGAATCTGGTCGGCGTGTTGCTGTTAGGTGGAGCGGGAGCTATGCAGGCGACGGCGCAGTCGGCCGCGCAGTGCAATGGCCGGCGACGATCGAAGGAACGGCTGCCGGCGAGGTCTTGCGAGGAACGAGCGGGCCGGACAGGATAGCGGCCGGAGCCGGCAACGACATCGTGCGCGCCTACGCCGGAAGAGACGTCGTTTGCGGTGACTCCGGCAGAGACCGTCTCCCTGGCGGCGGGGCCAGGGATCTTCTCTACGGTGGGGCTGATCAGGATGAACTCTTGGGGCGGGACGGCAACGACAGACTGTACGGAGGGATTGTCGATGGCGACAGCTCTTTCGACGACGGCCAGCAGGATCTCATGGAGCCGGGGATCGGCTACGACGACTGCCGCCTCGATCCCGACGACGGCGCCTACAACTGCGACGTGAGCTCAGGGGAGACACACTGAGCCTGAATAGCGTCGATCTTTTCCACATGAGCCTCGCTGAGCGATGCTGATGTAGAAAAGTTCGGTAAAATGAACTCAATGCGAAGAGTCTGCTGGGCGCTGAGTGCGCTGCTGCTCCTGTTGATAGCTTGCGGTGATGATTCCTCCACATCTTCGGGCGAGGCGGCGCGCTCGCTGGCCACGGCCTCCGAGAAGACGCTCGAGGAACGGAGCTCCAAAGTGTCCGTCAGCGTGTCCGTGGACTCCTCGGACGGCTCCCTGCCGCAGGGTGGCTACCGGGCCGAGGGCGCCTTCGACTACTCCAACAACAAGGGCCGTATGTCGGTCGATTTGGGAAAGCTGCCCGTGGCCGCGGGAAGCGACGCCGGAAGCGTGAATGTGATCTTCGACGAGAGCGTCGTCTACATGAACCTGCCCGGTCTGCAGGAGAGCGTGCCGACGAGCAAGCCGTGGGTGAGGATCGATGTCAAAGAGCTGCAGCGTCAGAGCGGCGGCGCATCTCAATTCAACGCCTTCGGCCAAGCGGACCCCTCCCAGTATCTTCAGTTCCTTCAGGGCGCCGGCGAGGTCGAAGAGCTCGGCTCAGAGACCGTGCGGGATGTCGAAACCACCCGTTACAAGGCCGTGGTGGATCTGAACGAAGCCGTGAAGCAGGCGCCGGCTGAGACGCGCGCGTCACTGACCCAGGTGATCAAGGCTTCCGGCTCGAAAAGCGTCCCGGTCAACGCATGGATCGATTCGGACGGCTTGCTGCGTCGGGTGCGCTACAGCTACGGAGGCTCCGAGCAAACCGGTGGCCTGTCGTCATCGATCACCGTCGACTTCTACGACTTCGGGACCACTGTCGAAGTCCGGCCCCCGCCTGCAGATCAGGTGACGGATCTGGCCGACATTCTCGATAAGGCCTCCTCTTGAGAAGGGACTCCTAACATGCGCCGCACCAAGATCGTCGCAACCCTCGGTCCCGCAAGCCGGGATGCCAAAGTCGTGCGAGCTCTGATCGATGAGGGCGTTGACGTGTTTCGCGTCAACTTTGCCCACGACACGAAGCAGGCTCACCAGGCCACCATTGCAACCGTGCGCGAGCAGGCGGCCGAGGTCGACAGAGTCGTCGGCGTGCTCGTCGATCTACCGGGCCCCAAGATGCGTACCGGACCGATCGCCTCGGGGGAGGCTTACCTTCCCCTCGATAGCCGGCTTGTGCTGACCGCCGAGGATATAGAGGGAGACGAATCGTGTGTGTCGACCACGGTGGATGATCTCGCTCGCATGGTCTCGAAAGACGATGAGATCTTTCTCGCGGATGGCGAGATCGTATTGCGCGTGACGTCGATCCAAGGAGCTGATGTCGCCACCGAGGTGATGCGGCCCGGCATCTTGCGCTCGCGCAAGGGAATGCATCTGCCCGGTGCCGAGGCTCACGTGCGCGCGTTCACGCCCGAGGACGCGGTAGCCACGAAGGCTGCCATCGAAATGGGCGCCGACCTCGTGGGTTTGTCCTTCGTCAAGGACGCTCAGGACATCCAGCGCGCTCGTGCCGCTTTTGGAGAGCACGGTCCCAAGCCGCTGATCGTGGCGAAGGTCGAGACCGCCTCGGCCGTCGCAAACCTCGAACAGATAGTTGCCGAGGCGAACCTGGTGATGGTGGCGCGCGGCGACCTCGGCATCCAGACGCCAATGCGACGCGTTCCCATCCTCCAGAAGGAGATCATCCACACGTGCAACGAATGGGGTCGGCCGGTCATAACCGCCACCCAGATGCTGGAATCCATGACCCGGTCCCCCCTGCCCACGCGGGCGGAGGCGGCCGACGTCGCCAACGCGGTCCTGGATGGGACCGACGCCCTCATGCTCTCCGAGGAGACCGCGGTCGGCAACGATCCCGTCAACGTGGTGCGAACGATGTCGGATCTCGCGGAAACGGCCGAAGCCTCACTCGAGACCGAGCACGGCATCTGCAAGGACGCCGTCACCGACGCCGTTTCGTGGGCCGTTGCGCGCGCGGGGTGGCGCGCCGCCGAGGACCTCTCGGTAGCCGCCATCATCTGTCCCACGCGCACGGGAAGCACGCCGCGCCGGGTCGCGATCTCCCGGCCCAGCATGCCGATCGTCGCTCTTTCGGAGAGCCTCGCGACTCTCGGCAGCCTCGCCGCGGTGTGGGGCGTCGAGCTGGTCCACCTGCCGGATATTCCCGTCGCCTACGACGACCGCCAGGACGTCGAGCGCGTGACACAGGCCGCGCTGAGGGCCGGGTGCGTGTCCCCGGGGGATCTGGTGGCTCTCGTGGCGGGCAGCGCGGGGCCGAGGGCAGGCAGCACCGATTACCTGCGAATTGTGGTGGTGTGAGCGACGGCTCGCCACCGAGGGTGACGACCTCTCCGGAGGGGTAACCTCGAAAGAGGCTTCGTACTCGTTGCGGCGAAGACAGCGTCGGTTGGTTCGCAGGTTGAAAGGGTCGGTGAATGGCGACAGAGATCAAGATGCCTCAGCTCGGCGAATCCGTCGTCGAGGGAACCATTACCAAGTGGCTCAAGCAAGAGGGCGACTCCGTCGATGAGGACGAGCTCCTCGTCGAGGTGTCGACCGATAAGGTCGACTCCGAGGTTCCCTCGTCGGCGGCGGGGACGATCCAGAAGATCCTCGTAGGCGAGGGGGAGACGGTCAAAGTCGGCACCGCCATCGCGCTCGTGGGAGACGGTGCCGCCGAATCGAACGGCGAGGCCGAGTCCGGCGAGGACTCCGAGGAGCCCGAGCAAGCCGAGCAGCAGGAAGAGCCCGAGGCCGAGGCATCGGAGGAAGAGCAGCCTGCCGCCGAGGCTCAGGAAACCGAGCCGAGCGAAGGAGACGCCGGCAAAGAGGCGGCCGAAGCCGAGGCCGAGGAGGACACCGTGGAGGAGGCGGCCGACGAGGCTCCTGCCGCCACCGCCGAGCCGGCAACCGAAGAAAAGGAGCCCTCCGCCGAGCAGGCGGTGGATTCGTCCGAGGGAGACGGGGACAAGTCCAAGCGAGGGGTCATCTCCCCCCTCGTGCGGCGCCTTGCCGACGAGCACAACCTCGACCTCCACAAGGTCGAGGGGACCGGCACGGGCGGCCGTATTCGCAAGCAGGACGTGCTCGCATTCCTCGAGAAGGGCGAGCAGGCCCCCGAGCCGAGCAAAGAGAAGGCCGAGAAGGCGTCCGCCCCCGCCGCCAAAAAAAAGGACGCTCCCGCAGCCAAGGAGTCCCCCGAGACCGGTGCGCGCGAGGAGCTCGTCCCCTGGACCAATATCCGCAAGCGCACCGCCGAGCACATGGCCGCATCGGTGCGGGAGACGGCGCGAGCGTGGAACGCGGTCGAAGTCGACTGGACGCCGTTGGTGGCGATGCGTGAGCAGGTCAAAGCCAACTTCAAGAAGCGTGAGGGCTTCAACCTCACCTACATGGGCTTTCTCGGGCGGGCCCTGTGCGAGACCCTTCTCGAGATGCCGGAGGTCAACTCGACCTACGACGAAGAGAATCAGGCGAATCTCCTGAAGCACTACGTCAATCTCGGGATCGCAGTCGCGCTGGAGGGCGGAGGGCTCATCGTCCCTGTAGTCAAGGGAGCCGATGAGAAGAACCTCGTCGGCTTGGCGCGCTCGGTCAACGAGATAGTCACCAAGACCCGCTCCAAGAAGCTTGCGCCCGATGATCTGCAGGGTGGCACGTTCACGATAACCAACCCCGGGCCCTTTGGTTCGATCGTCTCGGTGCCGATCATCCCGCGCGGCCAGGCAGCGATCCTGAGCTTCGAGGCGATCGGCAAGAAGGTGGTCGTGACAGACGACGACGCCATAGCGATTCGCAGCATGGGATTTGTGACGCTGTCATGGGATCACCGCGTCATCGACGGGGCCGAGGCCTCGCAGTTCTTGGCCTTGCTCAAGAAGCGGCTCGAGACGATGGACTTCTCGAGCGAGCTGGCGCACTACCTCTGACAGGGCATTAGGAGGGTGATGGGAGATCAGGAGGGGGCCGCGGCGCAGCCCGGCGTCCTCGAAGCCGCGTGGTTGGGGCGCGCCGGCTACGAGGACATGTGGGCGTGGCAACGACGCCGCTTCGAAGCCCGACGTGCCGGCGAGTGCAACGACATGGTCGCCCTCCTCGAACATCCGCCGACCTACACATTGGGCCGACGTTCGACTCCAGAAGAGATCCTCTACACCTCCGAGCAGAGGCGGGCGCGCGGCATCTCGTTGTTCGAGGTCGATAGAGGGGGCAGGGCCACCTACCACGGGCCCGGACAGATAGTCGGCTACCCGATCGTGGCTCTGGGCCAGCGCTACGACGTTCTTCAATACTTGCGGGGAATAGAGGACGCGCTCATCGGGTCACTGGCTGAGGTCGCGATCGAAGGGCATCGTGACCCGCGCCACACGGGTGTGTGGGTGGGTGACAACAAGATCGCAGCCATTGGCGTAAGGATCACGCGCGGCATCACCATGCACGGGTTCGCCCTCAACGTCGGCACCGACCTCTCGATGTTCGAGGGCATCGTGCCGTGCGGCATAGAGGACCATTGGGTCACCTCGGTCGAAGCCGAGACTGGGGTGAACCATCGGCTTGAGGACGTCGCGCTGCTCCTGGGACGCCATCTCGCCCGGGTGATGAGCCGCACTCTCGAGTGGATCACTCCCAAGGACGTACCTCAAGCCCTCGCAACGGCGCGAGACGCAGAGGAGCTCCGGCTCATCTCCTGAGCCACTAGAAAGGCGAGCACATGACCGACCTGCACAGCGATCTGGGCCTCAAAGAAGAAGATCTGATCGAGATGTTCCACATGATGCTGCTTGCCCGCTATTGCGACGAGCGGCAGTGGGCGTTGAACCGCCAGGGCAAGGCTCCGTTTGTCGTCCCCGTCTCCGGACACGAAGGGGCGCAAGTGGGATCGGTGTGGGCGTTCGAGCGAGGCAAGGACGTTTTGTGCCCCTATTACCGAGACATGGCTTTGGCGCTGGCCGCCGGCTTTACGGCGACCGACGTCTTTGCCGGGTTGTTCGGCAAGGTCTCCGATCCCTCGTCTGCGGGCAGGCAGATGCCCGCTCATTGGGGGTCGCGCAAACACAACATCATCACCGGCTCGTCTCCGATTGCAACACAGTGCCTGCATGCGGCCGGGATTGCCTATTCCAAGAAGCTCAAACGCGAGGATGCGGTGGTGGGGACTTGGTTTGGAGAAGGCGGAACCTCTGAAGGCGACTGGCACGGCGCTATGAACTTCGCCGGCATCCACACCCTGCCCCTGGTGTTCGTGTGTGAGAACAATCAGTACGCCATCAGCGTCCACGAGTCAAAACAGGTTGCAGGCCGCGTGTACAAACGAGCTATGGCGTACGGATTTCCGGGCAAGGAAGGCGACGGGAACGACATCTTGGAGTCGTATCGCCTCACCAAGGAAGCGGTCGATCGAGCTCGGGCCGGCGAGGGGCCGTCGTTGATCGAGCTGCGCACCTATCGCTTTTACTCTCACACCTCAGACGATGACGATCGTACTTACAGGTCGCGCGAGGAGGTTCAGAAGTGGCGGGACAAAGACCCCATCCCGCGCTTCGAGGCATATCTCAAGAGAGCCGAGGTCCTCGACGATGCAGAGGTGGGCGCGCTAAAGGAGCGTACGAAGGTGGAAGTGCAGGACGGCGTCAAAGAGGCCGAGGAGGCAGACTTTCCGGACCCCGCCACCGCGGGCGCAGGCGTCTACGGCGACCTCGACATGCAGGGCCGGTAATGGCGATAAAGACGCTGATCCAAGCCGTGCACGACGCGATGCTCGATGAGATGCGACGCGACGACAGAGTCGTCGTATTGGGCGAGGATGTGGGAGCGCGCGGCGGAGTGTTTCGCGCCACCATGGGGCTAATGGACGAGTTTGGCTCCGAGCGCGTCATCGATACCCCGCTGGACGAGTGTCTGATCGCGGGAGTCGCCATCGGCATGGCGCTCGATGACCTGCGCCCGGTCGCCGAGATGCAATTCGCCGACTTCATCTTTCCGGCCTTCAATCAGATCGTTTCGGAGGCGGCCAAGATTCGCTATCGCTCGAACGGCGACTTCAGCGTCCCGATGGTGATCAGGGCGCCTTATGGCGGAGGCGTGCACGGTGCGCTCTACCATTCACAGTCGGTAGAGGCCTTCTTCGCTCACGTCCCCGGACTTAAGGTCGTGGCACCCTCCACAGCGTACGACGCCCAGGGGATGCTCACGATGGCGATCGAGGACCCCGACCCCGTCATGTTCTTCGAGCACAAGAAGACCTACCGCCTGGTGCGCGATGAGGTGCCCGACGAGCGCTACACGATTCCGTTCGGGCGAGCGAAGGTGCGGCGAGAGGGCGGCGACGTGACATGCGTTTCCTACGGCTTGCTGCACCACTTCTGCGTCGAAGCCGCCGCACGTCTGTCCCATGACGGCATCGAGATCGAGGTCATCGATCTGCGCAGCATCTATCCGCTCGACATCGACACCGTGCTTGAGTCTGTGGCCAAGACGAGCAAGGTGATGATCCTGTACGAGGACACGAAGTTCCTGGGGCTCGGGGCCGAGGTGGCAGCCCAGATAGCGGAGCGGGCCATGTTCGAGCTCGATGCCCCCATTGTTCGAATCGGGGGCCCGCATGTTCCCGCGATGCCCTACTCTCCGGCGCTCGAGCACTGGTTCTTGCCCGATGTCGATCGCATAGAGCAAGAGATGCGTAAGCTGGCTGAGTACTGATGGCCAAGGTCATGCTCCCCACTATCGAGATTTCCTCAAAGGGAGGCACCCAGCGATCCGCTGGAGGATCGCGCGGAAAGAAGGACGTCGAGGCGAACCTCCGGCGCGGCGCGCCTCTGCGCGAGGCGCCGGGATTGGGCGCGGCGCGGCCGCAGCGACGGCCCGAGTGGCTCAAGGTCAAGATCAGGCAGGGGCCAAACTTCACCGAGCTACGCAGCATCATGCAGGAGCGGGGGCTGCATACGGTTTGCGAGGAGGCCTCCTGCCCCAACATCTACGAGTGTTGGGAGGCGCGCGAGGCGACCTTTTTGCTCGCCGGCGATCGCTGTACCAGGCGCTGCGGCTTTTGCGACGTGATGACCGCGCGGCCCGAGCCTCTGGATAAGGATGAGCCCAACAAGATCGCCGAGGCAGTGGCGCTGATGGGGCTGAAGTTTGTGGTGATCACCGGCGTGGCGCGCGACGACCTCGACGACGCCGGGTCGGCTCACTGGGCCCGCACCATCGGCGCGGTGAGAGAGGCCAACGAGGGCTGCGGGATCGAGGTCTTGATTCCCGATTTCAAGGGCCGCAAGGAGGACCCGCGCGCCTCGCTCGCTCGCGTTATCGAGGCCCGGCCCGAAGTGCTTGCTCACAACCTCGAGACCGTGGCCCGGCTCCATCCCAAGATCCGTCCCGGCTTTGGCTACCGGTCAAGCCTCGATCTCCTGGCCGGGGCTAAAGAGCTGCGATCGGAGCAGGTGACCAAGTCCAACCTCATCGTGGGCATGGGCGAGGTGGAAGCCGAGATCTACGAGGCGATGGCAGACCTGCGCGAGGCCGGCTGCGACGTGCTCACAATCGGTCAATACCTGCAGCCGAGCGTTTCCTGGCACCTGCCGGTCGATCGCTGGGTCCACCCCGACGAATTCGCCCGCTACAAGGCCTACGGCGAGGATCTGCTCGGCCTGGCATGGGTCGAGTCCGGGCCCCTGGTGCGCTCGAGCTACCACGCCGGGGAGCAATACAGGCGGGCCGCAGCCCGACTGGCTCGCTGATTCCCCGAGGGTGCCGAGTGGTGGTTAATGGTGGCTGCGCAACCGCTCATGACCACTCGGCACCACAGCGGGGCTGGGCGGGTATCATTTGTGCGGTTTGCAACCCGCTCCAATTTAGGTTCATGAGTTTAGGTTCATGAGGTTCAGGAGGAAGTAGTGACCTACGTCATCGCGGAGCCATGCATCGGCGTCAAGGACCGTGCTTGCGTCGATGAGTGTCCCGTCGACTGCATCTACGAGGGTGAGGACCAGCTCTGGATCCACCCCGAAGAGTGCGTCGACTGCGACGCCTGCCTGCCGGCTTGCCCCGTCGACGCCATTTTTCCCGCCGACTCGGTTCCCACCGAATGGGCCGAGTACACCGCGTCCCAGGCACAGTGGTTCGAGGATCATCCGGACGCTTCCGGAGGCGCCATGGAGAGCCCCTTCGCTCCTGCCGAGGAAAGAGGCGAGTAGGGATCTCAGGCGGCTCGGCCCGCCGTCCAACCGAACTTTGCACCCCCGACCACCTGTGTGACGTGGTTGCGGGCACAAAGTTCGTGCTGAGCCCGATTTCGCCCGATTTCGCAATCCCCGCTGCTATAGTGGGGCGGCGTTAGGCGAAATTTCATCTGCTGTCCATCTGGAGGACAACTTCATGACCGCGCAAGCCGCGGCCCACGAACAAACCAAGCCCAGGCGAGAGCTCGATCGCGTCGTCATTCGTTTCGCAGGCGACTCGGGTGACGGGATGCAGCTCACCGGTGACCGTTTCACGAACGCTACCGCGCTGTTCGGGAACGACATCTCCACGATGCCTGACTTCCCGGCCGAGATCCGCGCCCCCGCCGGGACGATCTCGGGGGTCAGCGCCTTCCAGATCCACTTCTCGGACCACGACATCATGACCCCCGGAGACCAGCCGGGCGTGCTCGTCGCCATGAATCCGGCCGCGCTGAAGGCGCACCTCAAGGACGTCGTGTCCGGCGGCCTCTTGATCGTCAACCGGGATGCCTTCGAGAAGCGAAATCTCGACAAGGCCGGCTACTCCACCAACCCGCTCGAAGACGGCAGCCTCGATATCTACCAGGTTTACGAAATTCCCATGACCTCGATGACGATCGAGGCCGTCAAGGGAGCCGGGATCGGCAAGAAGGAAGCCCAGAGATCCAAGAACATGCTCGCCCTGGGCGTGTTGTCGTGGATGTACGGGCGGCCGCTCGAGCCGACGATCGACTGGCTCAACAAGAAGTTCGCCCGCAAGCCTCAGATAGCGGAGGCGAATACCGCCGCGCTCAAGGTCGGCCACGCCTTCGGGGAAACTGCGGAGCTAAGCGCCTTCGAGGTAAAACCGGCAGTCATCGCACCGGGGACCTACCGGCGTGTCACCGGCAACCAAGCACTCGCCTACGGGCTGATCGCCGCGAGCGTGCAGGCCAAGCTCCCACTGTTCCTGGGCTCGTATCCCATCACCCCCGCTTCGGACATCCTGCACGAGCTCTCGCGCCACAAGAACTTCGGCATTCGCACCGTGCAGGCAGAGGATGAGATCGCAGCTTGCGGGATGGCGTTGGGGGCCGCATTCGCGGGCCACTTAGGGGTGACGACGACCTCTGGTCCCGGTCTCGATCTGAAATCAGAGACCATAGGTCTCGGGATCGCGCTCGAGCTTCCTCTGATCGTTGTCGACATCCAGCGCGGAGGACCGTCGACGGGGCTCCCTACCAAGACCGAGCAGTCGGATCTGCTGCATGCGATGTACGGCCGCCACGGCGAAGCTCCCCTGCCGATCGTGGCGTCTTATTCCCCCTCGTCGTGCTTCTGGGCTGCGCTTGAGTCTGCCCGGCTCGCCCTCAAGTACATGACGCCGGTCATCCTGTTGTCGGACGGCTACCTCGGAAACGGCGCCGAGCCGTGGCGTGTCCCCAGCATCGACAAGCTCCCCGACATCTCGGTGAAGTTCGCGACCGAGCCCAACGTCGACGGCGAGTTCTGGCCTTACCTCAGAGACGACGAGACTCTGGCGCGTCCCTGGGCCATTCCGGGTACCGCCGGTCTCGAACACAGGATCGGCGGCCTCGAGAAGGCGGACGGCACCGGAAACATCTCCTACGACCCCGAGAATCACCAGCTGATGACCCTTCTGAGGGCGGCGAAGGTCCAGGCAATCGAGGAGGACATCGACCCTCTCGAGTGGCACGGCGACGAGGACGCCCAAGTGCTGGTGCTGGGCTGGGGAAGCACTTATGGCGCCATCGGAGTCGCCTGCAGGAGGCTGCATGAACGGGGTAAGAAGGTCGCCCGTGCTCATTTGCGGCACATGAACCCGTTTCCTCAAAATACAGAGGACGTCCTGCGTCGCTTCAAGCGCGTGGTCATTCCCGAGATGAACACCGGCCAGCTCGCCAAGCTCATCAGGGCCGACTTCCTCATCGATGCGATAACGATTTCGAGCATGCGCGGCATGCCCTTCAAGGCTCGAGACCTCGAAGCGCAATTGCTGGAGATCATCTGAGGTGGTCGAAGGCAACGGAGAAACGCTGGGGTTGGGCCGGGGCCTAACCGAGGCATCGGGCGGCGTCAACACTCTGGCTCGCAAGGACTTCGTTTCGGACCAGGAGGTGCGCTGGTGCCCGGGCTGCGGTGATTACGCGATCCTGGCCGCCATTCAGAGAGTCATGCCCGAGCTGGGCATTCCGCGCGAGAAGATCGTGTTCCTCTCGGGCATCGGCTGCGCCAGTCGCTTCCCCTATTACATGAACACCTATGGGCTGCACGGCATTCACGGGCGGGCGCCGGCGATCGCGACGGGGCTCGCCACCACCCGTCCCGATCTAAGCGTGTGGGTTGTGATGGGCGACGGCGATGCGCTGTCGATCGGTGGTAACCACCTGATCCATGCATTGAGGCGCAATGTGAACCTCAAGCTGCTGATGTTCAACAATCAGATCTACGGGCTCACCAAGGGCCAGTACTCGCCCACCTCAGAGCAGGGAAAGGTGACGAAGTCGACTCCGTTTGGATCCCTCGAACGACCGTTCAACCCGGTTTCGGTCGCTCTGGGCGCGGAGGGGACATTTGTGGCTCGCACCATGGACGTCGAACGAAAGCACCTGCCCGCCGTATTGCGCCGGGCAGCCGCCCACAGGGGCAGTGCATTCGTCGAGATATATCAAAACTGCAACATCTTCAACGATGGCGCTTTCCTCGCCTTGACCTCCAAGGAGGGCGGCTCGCGCAACCGCATCTACCTCGAGCACGGCAAGCCGGTTCGCTTCGGCACCGATCTTGAGAAGGGCGTCCGTATGGACAAGGACGGCAGGCTCGAGATCGTGTCGGTGAGCGATGTTGACATCTCCCACCTCGTCGTTCACGACGAACACCGCGACAACCCCAGCCTCGCCTTCGCACTGTCCCGCATCGCCGAAGGCCCGACTACCCCGACGCCTTTCGGCATCTTCCGCGACGTGGAGCGACCGGTCTACGGCGAGGTGATGGAGAATCAGCTGCGATCTGCGTCGGAGAAACAGGGGCCGGGCGATCTCGAACGTTTGCTGTTTACCGAGGACACCTGGACAGTTGGCTGAGGACCCTTCGCCAGAGACGATCGAGGAGCGCGCCCGCAAGCTCGAGCACGGCGGCGAGGGACACGAGGGTTTGAGAGACGATCGCGCTGCCTCGCGGCGCGCCGCCCGGCAGATACTGCGGGAGTCGGAGGAGCGGATCGCGGACCCCGCCACCACCGACCGCTCCGAGGATGATGCTATCCGGCGCTCCTCCGAGGACACCGTCTAGGTGACTGAGCAGAAAGTCGAATTGGGATGAACTTCCACCGCAAAGCTCCTGGTCAGGCGCTTGACCGATGGGTCAATTTGAGCGCGGACCCTACCTTCCAGTCACTCACCTAGCGGCTCCCTCTGCTGCCCGAGGTACTCAAACGCGCGTAGCGTGCTCTCAGGTACCGAATCGGTACTCCACCGCGCTCAACGCGCGATCCACCACCCTTCGAGCAGCGGCCCGTCCCCGAGGTACTCGAACGCTAACAACGTTCTCTCAGGTACCGAATCGGTACTCCACCGCGCTCAACGCGCGATCCACTACCTGGGGCGAACGCTGCTAGAGGGAGCGCGAGTAGGAGATCACCGCGTTGCTATTCTTGTTCGTCGGGCATCGGCCCGCGTCTATCAGCATGCGGACATGGCTACCCGCTTTCTTGAACAGGTTGGGCCACGCGTAGTCGCCGCCTCCCTCGTTCGTCAGCTCGACAACATCCTTTCCCCACGCAGAGCCCTTGAGCCGTCGGGTGAGCAGCGCTTTGTCCGAGCTGCGCACCATCGCGAGCAACGCTCCATCGCCGGTGGCCGCCAAGCTTGGATCCATGTAACCAGAGTTCGTCTCGAGGCTGGTCGTAGCCTTGGTGCCTGCGGCATTGAAGCGCACGACCTCGACGGTGTGGTTGATGACGTCGCTCTCGACCGCGGCCAGGACCGCGCCCGACGGAAGTGCAATCGCGCTCGGCTTGGCTTGGGAGGCCACGTCGGCGCTTGCCGTCCCACCACCCCAGGTACGAAGGCCCTGCGAGGACGAGTGCGTGAACATGCGCAGAGAACCGGCCCGAGCCACCAGCGCGACGCCGCTCGGCGTCGGCACCAGCGTCCCTGTGGGCTTGTTGGAGCTCGTCGTGTAATGGATCGTGCGGCTCTTCAGGACCGGGCGGGCGCTGAGGTCCGAGAGCCACCCCGTAACCACCTCGTGGCTGTCTTCGCCTGTCTTGCGCAACCACGTCACCACCCCGCGGGGGCCAGAGGCGCGACGCTCGAAGGCTATGTCCGCCCTGACGTTGCCCAGACCTTGGGGCTCCAGCGTCACCTCCGGCCCGATACGTGGGCCGCTCGGGTTGCTGAGCTGGGTCAGCCTCCTCATCTTCAAGGCGGACGGATAAGGGGCGAAATCGTACCCGGCCCACACGATCCAGGCGCGCTGGCGGCCGGAGGCGGTCGTCAGCGCGATGGAAGCGGGTCGGTCGTTGGGACCATCGCTCATCACTATGTTGCCGTTCGACACCGCTCCGCGGGTTGTGCTTTTCCACCCCTTGCCCGGATCGCGCCATCGCAGGTGCATGCCGGACCCATGGGGGTCGTAAATCGCGAGTTGCCGCCCGCTCTTGGTCACCGCGAGGCGTTTGTTGCTGGCGTATCCGGTGGCGTTGCTCGAGCCGCCGTCGCAATCATCGGCGACTTGCACGACCTCCTGCTCGTGTGACGCTCCGGCGGGGGCTGTCGTCAGCAGCGCCCCCAGCGCAACGACTCCGGTCAAGCGCCTGGCAAGGGGCGTGTGCAACAGTCCGCGCCTCACGCCGGGATCTTCATACGGGAATCCAGGACCGGCTCTGCGGCCGGTGCCGGTCGTGCTTGGGGCTTTCTCGAGCCGTCCAGGTGATAGCGGATCCGAGCGATGATCGGGCCCGGGTCAAGCAGCGACTCGGTGCCATGCGCGGTGCCCAGGCGAGGACGGAACTCGCTCAACGATTGAGCCGGGCTCATAGTGCCGGACTTCAGTGCCCAGCGCAGATGTCTGAGGTCGCCGGCAAGCCAGCGGTAGGCAACTCCCTCCCGAGCACGGGCGGGGGACACGCTCTTGCCGTCCAGCAGATCGCACCACACGCCTGCCAGGTTCACCCCCGCAGCCAACGCCAGGGACTGCGTGCCATAGGGGCGCGTGTGGACATCGAGCAGATGGGGGCCGATGAGCTGCACGTTGAAGATGCCGTCGTAGTCACTGAGGAGGAGACGAATCCTTTCCTCGAGCTCCTCATCGGGAGCAATCGTGATCGCGTAGCTCGCCTGCCCGCAAGGCATGGGCCAGATGCGATGCCAACGCTGGTGCACCGCCGCTACCATCCTCCCTTGCCACATGACGCCGCCCACGGTGCGGATAGGCTCGTTGAGAAACGGTTGCACCATTACCTCGCCCCGGATGTTTGCGGCCCGCTTGAGATCGGCGGCCGAGTCGGCGCGAAACGGTCTCCTATCGCGCACCACCGGCTTGACCACCAGCGGGTAGTCGAGCCCTCGTGAGGCCGCCCTGAGCTCTGCTCCCGAGGAGAACGTCCCAGAGGGAGGGCTGCTGAGGCCCACGTCCCGGGCTAGCCGGGCCAACACCGTTTTGTCCAACAGATGTCGCACCGGGTAGTCGAGATTCAGAAGGGCGGAGTCGCTTACAGGCAGGCACGTCAGGTAGGGGCGTGAGGCAAGCTCCGCCCGAACGGCTTCGGCGTAGCCGGGCTCGTCCACAGCCGGGACGCGCACGCTGCGAACACACGAATTTGACGACGCGGCCAACGAGTGTTTGCCCTGGGTCGTCACAGCCGGCGCGTAGCCGGCCGCATCCAGCGCTCTCACGGTCGTCAAGCCGATGCGACCCTGGTCGCCGGTGACAAGCACCATCGCTCTGGTTTTCACTCGGGCCTCCTGGTGTTGAGATCCGACACATGCGTCTCGACTTGCTGGATCAGTCGGGGAACGGGGAGGGCAGCGTCGAGAAACACGCGCCGTTGGCTGCGCGGCAGGATCCGATGCCACACCGCCATCTGGCGGGCGAGCTCCTCGGTCGTCAGCTGTGGCTTGCGCGCGTGGATGGTGGCCGGGTGGGCCTCGAGGATGAGGATTAGATCCGCACGCGGGATCAGGCGGCCTAGCACGACGAAGGGCCGCCCGGAGCGCAGTCGATAGCGTCGCGGGTCAACGGCATGGTCCCACCAGCCGCGCTCGAACACCACCCAGCCGCCGCTCTTGACGAAAGGCCGCACTCGCATGCGCCAGCCGAGCATGAAGTCGATGAAGAGGTAGAGCGCCTTCCACGTGGACGCTCCCCAGGGATAGGGCCGCGGGTAGAGGCGTGGCCCGAAGAGGTCCGGAGTAGCACCCTCACCCAGCCGGCGGGCGCGAGCCCGCTCCCGATTGCGCCGGGGCAAGAGGCGTGGAAAGCGAATGTGCATGACGGGCACCTCGCCCAGCACCTCGCTGATGACCTCTGCGGCAAGGGTGCTCTTCCCAGCACCGTCGGGCCCTCCGATGATGAGTACGCCACCCGTGGTGGGCAGGCTCCCTACCGGGCCGGTGTGCTGCGCCGGCCCCTGGGTGAGGCGGCTCGACTGCGACGAGGCTGAGGCAACCATGGACTTTTCCCTCCAGAAATTAGCTTTTATTGGAGGAAGTTACCTTCCAGGCGGCCAGTTAACAATAAGTTAAAGTGCGCAGATGCATCAGAACTTAACCAATGTTCTACGTTCTTTGCGCAACTCTATTTGCTCTGGGCCGAGGCGACACCTATGCTCGCCTGGACGGCAAATCGGCGGTTCGGCGCGTCCGCTTGCGCCCACGTCTAAGGACGGATCATGACCATTGACAGATATGAGCTATGGCACAGGCTCCTGGTCGCCCTTACCGAGGGGGCGCCGAACTGGGGGGTGGCGGGAAACGTCGACGAGGGTCTGTCGGGGGACGGGGACGTGGATCTCATCGCACCGGTCGCCGAGTGGCATCGCGTCGAGAATCACTTTCGCGGTTGGGCGGAGGCTAACGGACTAAGCTCCGTGGTCTCCTGTACCCACCGGCCCGGGGTGCTCGAGCTGGTCGCCCTGGGGGCCGGGGAGAAGCCCGTCTACCAGGTCGAGGTTCTGGGGTTCAGGCATTTTCGAGGCGCGAGGCTGTACCGAGCCGAAGATCTGGCCGCCGCGATGGAGATGGATCCCCGCGGCTGGCGGCGGCTGCGGCCGGGTGCCGCGGGGGTGGTCAAGCTGCTACCCAACGGGGTCACCTGGAGCGGAGGTCTTAAGTGGCGCGGGCCGAAGGCTCAGCGTGTGCTGACCCTTCTAAGGGATGATCCCGAGGGAGTCCGAGGGGCCGCGGATGCGTTCGGGTCGGTCCGGGGACTTGTGGCGACGGCTGCGCTCAGAGCGGGGCAGGGCCGCTGGAGCCGGTGGCGCATGTCCGTGGTCGGGCTGTGGGCACTTGTGAGAGGCCTCGGCCACCCCAAATCATTCCTTGCCAGAGCCGGGTTCCGCCTCCGCAGGGGCCGCTGCGAGCTTCTGGCCACTGTCAAGAATCAGGAGCTGGTGCGCCGCGACCCAGAAGAGTGGTTGGCGCGGGTGGCCGCCGAGCACGAGGTGAGGTGGCTGAAGGTTCCCAGCGGACCGTCCACCACCCAAATAGGTAGCTGATGGTCCATTGTGGACGCCGTGTGGTTGCCTGCTCAGTGCTCCGCACCGGAATACGGTGTACTTAGAGGAGCTCTACGCCCAGCGCCACGAGCTTGCCGCGAAACGACTCGTAGCCTCGTTCGATCAAACGGGCATTGTGAACTCGAGACACTCCATCTGCCACTAGTGCGGCGATCACATAGGAGAAGCCGCCCCTGAGGTCCGGGACGTAGAGATCGCCGCCCTGGAGCTTGGTCTGGCCCACGACGACGGCCGAGTGGAGGTGGTTGCGGCGGCCGAAGCGGCAC
Source organism: Actinomycetota bacterium (assembly GCA_035646635.1). Taxonomy (GTDB): domain Bacteria; phylum Actinomycetota; class CADDZG01; order CADDZG01; family WHSQ01; genus JACDAL01. The sequence goes on from DASRPA010000282.1 coordinate 20,781, forward strand.
GGGCTGGGCCCGAGACACTCTCTGAACGTCTGAATGTTCGCGCCGAGGCTGTTGAGGGCGTGCGTGTAGCCGAGGCGGTTCTCGTAAACGGTTTCGTGCAGGACGGATACGCCTTGAGCTTGGGTCAGAGCGGTCACCAGGGGCGGTTGCCAGTCGGTCATGAACCCCGGATGCACGTCTGTTTCCAGTGCCAGCGGCCTCAGCAGGTTGGCAACTCGGTAGAAGGTGATGGTTTCTCCCGAGATGTCGAACTCGCCGCCCGCTTTGCGGAAGACGTTGAGGAACGTCATCATGTCGAGCTGGGCGACTCCGGAAACCGATACGCAGCCGTTTGTGGCGAGCGCAGCGCAAGCCCATGAGGCGGCCTCGAGCCGGTCGGGCATCGATCGGTGAGTGAAGGCTCGGAGCGAGCCAGTGCCGTCGATGTGGATCACCCGGCCGGGTTGCACCGAGATGATGGCGCCCATCTTCTGCAGCACCGTGATCAGGTCGAGTATCTCGGGCTCGATGGCGGCGTTGGAGAGCTCCGTCTCACCTTCGGCCAGCACGCCCGTGAGAAGCACCTGCTCGGTCGCGCCCACGCTTGGATAGGGCAGGGTGAGCTTGCACCCGCGCAAACGATCCGCGGTGAGCCGAATGACCTCGGGAAGCTCCTCGACCACGGCCCCAAAAGACTTAAGGGCGTCGAGGTGCATGTCGATGGGGCGGGGTCCAATCTCGCAGCCGCCCGGCTGGTGGATCGTCACCGCACCGAGCCGGTGCAGCAGGGGGCCGCAGATCAGAATCGGGATGCGGCTCTGACCGTGGGCCTCTTCGAGCTCCTCCGGAGAGGGGGCCTTCAGCGTCCGGGCGGTGATCTCCATGGAGTCGCCGTCCCGCTCCACGGTGCCCCCGAGCGCCGTTATTAGGCGGCTCACCACGTCGATGTCGCGCACCTCAGCGATATTGGTGATCCGGCAGGGCTTGGAGGTCAGCAGGGCGGCGACCATGGACTTGGGAACGCTGTTCTTCGCGCCGCGCACAGTGACTCTGCCCTCGACGGGCGCTCCTCCGACAATCGTGAGTACTTCCTCGGCTCTGGTCACGTTTGGTCCCTGCCTTGCCTTTTTTTGGAATTCCGGACTTTGAGCGGCGCTCAGTTTAGGCGCCGATGCGGCCTGGTTCGGGCGCGACGCACGTGATCGCTGCCGGCCTCGGTGGGCAGGACTCTACCGGCTCGGGGAAACTGACCTGCATGAATGGAGGGTGCGGCGTTCGTTCCATCCTGGCCGGCGGTGCAGGCCGGCGGCTTCGTCCATGCTTTCGGAAGCTGTGAGGGCGTTCTTCGACCACCAGTCGTGGCACATCCTGGTTCTGGCGGCGGCATTACTGGGCGCCGCCAGCCTCGTCATCCTCCTCCTCGGCCCCCTGTTGGGGGAGCCCTCGACCGAGGGTGGAGGGCTCGGGAAGCTGTTGCGGGCACTCGTCGCAGCCGGTATTGTGATGGTCGCCGCGGAATGGTGGCTGATCCACTGACGTTTTCTAGAGATGCTCCTATAATTGGGTGGCCCGCAGGGCCCGAACCGAGGAGGAACCGTGTCTACGGCAACCGAGACCATCATGATCACCGAGAACGCCGCCACCAAGGTGGCCGAGCTGCTGTCGCGCGAAGTTCAGACCCTTCCCCAGGATCAGCAGGTCAAGGACTATGCCCTGAGGGTCGCAGTACAGCCGGGAGGCTGTGCCGGCCTGCGTTACGCGCTCTATTTCGACGACGAGGTCCGGGAAGACGACTCGGTGACCGATGCCCTCGGGGTTCGCATCCGGGTGGACAAGATGAGCGCTCCATACCTCAGGGGGGCCGAGATCGACTACGTCGACGGCCTGCAGCAGTCGGGTTTCACGGTAAACAATCCCAATTCCAAGGGAACTTGCGCCTGCGGAGACTCGGCCCAGTTTTAGCGGTCCCGGTTCTCTAACCCTCAGCCCGGGTCCGACCCTCCCGGCCTGAACCTTGCGCCCCCCAACCACCCCACAGGTGGTCACCGACACAAAGTTGCCCTCAGCGCGGGTCCGACCCTCCCGGCCCGAACCTTGCGCCCCCAACCACCCCACAGGTGGTCAC
>DASRPA010000283.1:0-54625 GCA_035646635.1 Actinomycetota bacterium
TCGGTAGCACGGCACGCCACCGTCACCGTGCGGGCCTCTTGGGGAGTCCATCGAAAGGCCCACTGGACCCATGACACCGAGCTCAGCGGTTCCCTGACCTGCGCCGCCTCCCACGTCGTCCCGGCATCGAGGGAAACCTCGACGAGCTCGATCCGCCTGTCTCCAGCCCATGCCACCCCCGCGATCCAGGTCTGCTCGCCCACTTGGGCGGCCCGGTCCTCGCCGGCAACGTCGATGCGGGATTGGGTCTTGACGGTAGCGTCGTCGGACCACCCGCGCTTCTGCCAGTAGCCGGCGTAATCGGAGCCCGAGACCTCGATGGACTGCAACCACTTGACGTTCTTCATCCCGTAGATCGCGGGCACTCGGAGGCGGCAGGGAAAACCGTGCTCGCGCGTCAGGGGGCGGCCGTTCTGCGACACCGCAATGATCACGCGGGGGTCCCTGGCCACATCCAGCGGGATCGAGTCCGAATAGCCGTCGGCCGCCTTCAGCACCACGTCCTCGCCGCCGGGCAGAGGCCGTACCGCGTCCAGGACCTCATTGAGGCGGACACCTCCCCATCTCGAGTGCCCCACCAGGTCGCCCCCGACCTCGTTGGACACGCAGGCCAACGTGGCGTACTCCTCAACGATCTCGAAGCGCTCCTGGAGCTCGTCGAAGGACAGCTCGAGCGGCTTCGAGACCTTCCCTGCGATGTTGAGTGTCCATGAGTCCGCCTCCACGCTGGGAGGCAGGAGATTGATGTCGACCTCGTAGTGGTCGGCCACCGAGGTGACCTCGGGAGTGATGCCGGAGACCTCCGGCCAGGCCCCTCGCGAGGGGGCCGCGGCGGGGCTTTGAGGCGGAGTCAGAGCCACGTTGGTGTCGGGCCCTCCCAGGCGCCTGACGAGCCACCCTGCTCCTCCTCCGAACGCAGCCAGCGCAAGTCCTCCCATCAGCCCCAGCCGGATCGTCTGCCGCCGCCCCTCGTCGGCGCCCTGCTCTTCAGATGCGAGCCGGCGGTGCACCCGGCCCGCTACCCCGGCGTAGAAGGCGCCGGCGAAGACGGTGGCGGCGATGACGTAGAGCGGGTCGGGCTGGAAGGTCGGGTCCAGGAACGCAGCCGCGGCCGCGACGACGCCGAGCATGACGGCGGCGATTCTCGGACGAGGCCAGGAGCCGGAGGCTGTCACCACGAGCGCCTCGGCACCGATGAGGAGGGCCGCCGCCAGGGCACCCAGAGTCAGAAGCCGCAGCGCCCAGTGGCCGAGCGTGTCTATGAAGAAGGTGGCGAGGTCTCCCGGCGTAAGCCGGACGATACGAGCGGCGACGGCTGTCGGCGGGAACGGCACCAGCCGGGTCAGCGACGAGGCCACCCACAGCAGCGCCAGCGCGGCGATGCTCCCGAGCAGGCCGGCGACCCTCAGCGAGCGAGTGTGGTCCATGCCCTCGATTGTGCGCCTAATCGCGACCACCGGAGCCCTTGGTGCGCCGACATGAAGGTTTGTCAGCGATTGTTAATGATTTGCCGCCATGAAAGGTGCGGCGCCGCCTACCAACCCCGGTCCTTCCACTCCTGAAGGTGGGGCTTCTCGGCGCCGATCGTGGTGTCGGCCCCATGACCGGGGTACACCGCGGTGTCGCCGGGCAGCGTGAACAGCTTTTTCTCGACGGCCGCGATGATCTGCTCGAAGGCTCTCCGATCACCGTCGGTCCCGCCCGGCCCTCCCGGGAAGAGGGTGTCGCCTGCTATGAGGTGGCGTCCGGTCAGAAAGCAGACCCCTCCAGGCGTGTGGCCGGGCGTGTGCAGGACCGTGACCTCCCGATGGCCCAGGACCAGCACGTCGCCGTCGGTGAGCTCCCGGTCGATCGCAACGGGGTAGCCGTCGCCCGGATGTGCGAACACGGGCACGTCCAGGCGTCTCTTCAGCTCTGAAAGCGCCTGGACGTGGTCGGGGTGCCCGTGCGTCTGGAGGATCGCCGTCACCTTCGCTCCCTCGGCACCGGACATGATCGTGTCCGCCTCGAAGCAGCCGTCGATGAGGAACGCGTCGTGCGTTTCGGGGCACTCGAGGAGGTAGACGTTGTTCTCCATCGAACCGACCTCGATCTTTTTGACGACGATGTCGTCGCCCCGGTAGTGATCGTTATAAGCAGTCATCAACCCTCCTCGGCCGGATCCACGGTGACCGCCGCGCCTCCGATCATGACCTCGGTGCCCGGCTCGACCTCGGCGCGGACCAACGCCAGGGCACGTCCGTTGGAAGCACTCGTTACGGCTCCGATCTTCTTTCCCTCGAGGATCACCTCGGCGCCCGTTGCCAGCGGCTGCAGACTGCCCAGACGTGCAAGCCGTCGATTTACCTTGCCGCGAAAATGAATCTTGGCCATGGCCTCCTGACCCAGATAGCAGCCCTTGTTGTAGTGGACGGCGCGCTCGTCCACCCCCACCTCCTGCGGAAAGGTCTTGAAGTCCATCTCCCGCCCCCAGCGGGGTACGCCCCGCTCTATTCGCAGTGCCTCCAGGCGCTCTTCGGCCGCGGGCTCGAAGCCCTGCTCGGCGAGAACGTCGAGTGCCTTCGCCGCGGTCTCAGCCGGCATCCACAGGTAGGCGGCGGGCACTCCCAAGGACGCGGTCTCGTGCACGATGGCTCGGGGGCAGAGTCCCGCCGCCTCCTGTAGCGCCGGGCCGGCCACTAGGACAAGGCCCCAATCCTCGGTGACGTCGTCGATCTCCACCGGGATGAGCGGGGCGAAGCGGCTCAATTCCTCGATCAGACCGGGCCGAAGCTCGGGCTCGAAGTGGCACAGGACCGCATCCTCGGTCGCAACCGTCTCGAGGTAACCGCGCAGGCGTCCGTGAACTGTGATCATGGCCGCATCGCGCACCGAGCCGGGGGTCATGTCCTCGAACGCCTGGGTGAGCTGCTGATGGAGGAACCACAGCCGCTTGGGGCCGTGCACTCGCAGCTTGGCTCGGTCCGAACGATCGGCGAACAGGGTCGTGTCTTGCTCCATACCTACATCATCGGCGATCCGGCGGGACCGCGAGACCGCCGGGCCAGTTGCGTCTCCCGTCGTCTGCGGTATGTTCCGCCGGAGACCGGACGGCGGAGGAGAGTGAGTGGCAGACCTGCTGGAAGACGAAGAGATCGAGCAGCGCCTCGACGAGCTGGGGGACTGGGAACGAGAGGGCCTCGAGATCCAGAAGGTATTCGAGTTCGAGGACTTCACCGCGGCCATACATTTCGTCAACGACGTCGCCCGGCTCGCCGACCGCTATGACCACCACCCGGACATCGACATCCGCTGGAACCGCGTACGCCTAGCTCTGTCGACTCACGCGGAGGGGGGCCTCACGGCTCGGGACTTCGATATGGCCGGTGAGATCGAGCAGTCGATCGGCTAAACCGAGCAGTCGATCGGCTAAACCGAGCAGTCGATCGGCTAAACCGAGCCGTTAAGCGTCCGCTCGCAGCCACGGGGGCAGGGAAAAGGTCACCGCTTCTGACGTGACCTCCTTGGTTTCGACATTCTCGTAGCCGAGACCGGCCAGGCGTTCCAGCAACGCCTCGACGAGCACCTCCGGGGCGCTGGCGCCGGAGCTAACTCCGACGGTTTCGGCCCCCTCCAGCCAGGTTTCGTCCAGGGCACTCTCGTCCGGGACCAGGTGGGCCGGCGTTCCCGCCTTTTGGGCAACCTCGACCATGCGGTTCGAGTTGCTCGAGTTGATCGCTCCGACGATGAGGACCACGTCGGACTCCGGAGCTATCGCCTTGACCGCGACCTGCCGGTTCTGGGTCGCATAGCAGATGTCGTCGGATTGCGGGCCCTTGAGGTTGGTGAAACGGTTGCGCAGGCCCTCCACGACGTCGCGTGTGTCGTCGACGGAAAGTGTCGTCTGCGTCAGATATGCGACCGGCTCATGGGGCTCGAGATCCAGCTCCTCCATTTGCTCGATGCTTTCGATCACCCTCGTATGCTCGGGCACCTCGCCGGCGGTCCCCTCGATTTCCTCGTGCCCAATGTGGCCGACGAGAATGATCTTGCGCCCGGCGCGGTCGAAGCGCTTGGCCTCGAGGTGGACCTTCGTGACCAGAGGGCAGGTGGCATCGATGACGTGGAGATTGCGGGCCTCGGCGTTGCTCCTGACCGCCGGCGAGACACCGTGCGCGGAGAAGATGCAGACCCCGCCATCGGGGATCTCGTCCTCCGAGTCCACGAATACGGCCCCGCGCTGGGATAGCTCGGAGACGACGTGGCGGTTGTGGACTATCTCCTTGCGGACGTAAACGGGGGCGCCCAGCGTGTCGAGCGCACGCTCGACGATCTGGACGGCGCGATCGACTCCGGCGCAGTAGCCGCGCGGGGCGGCCAGTAACACTCTCTTGCTCACTCAGTGCTCCGCACCGGAAAGACGGTGTGCACCGAGAGCGTCACTGCGCCCCGTTTCGCCAGGCGCGAGGAGCGCTGCGTACCTGGAAGGTACGTGAGCGACGAGACACGCCGCGAGCGGGGATGCAGAGGCGCTCGAATGCCGCCGGGTTTACGGGGAGGTGCACTTAGCCATCGTAGGGGTGATTCGTCCAAACGAGGTTGGGCGAAGCTGCGGCCGGCTCGAGGTTTGGCCCAAAACCGCCCGTAAAGGCCGTTTCTGCGCCAAAGTTGTTGGAACTCGGAGCCTGCCGCTAGCTAGTGCGCTGACGAACCGGGGTCCGGTAGAGGTCGTTCAGGCCCGCCTCCTGGCTCGAGGGACACAGCGGCTCGATGAGACAGTCCTCGCAGCGCGGCGCCTTGGCCAGGCAGATCCGTCTGCCGTGCTCGATGAACAGGTTCGACGCGTTCAAGCGGCTGCGCTTGGAAACGAGCTGCACCAGGTCGCGCTCGATTCGCTCGGCTTCCTTGGAGTCGTGCTCGGTGAGCCCGAGGCGAACGGCTAGTCGCCCGACGTGAGTGTCGACGGCCATTCCTGCGTCTGGATCCCTCCTCGCCGCCTCCGGAAAGCAGTTGCCCTGCACGATGTTGGCTGTCTTGCGAGCAACGCCGGGGAGGGAAATGAGCTCGGCCATTGTCTTCGGTACCTGTGAATCGAAGTCCTCCACGAGCCGCTGCGCCAGACCCTTCAGCGCTTTGGTCTTCTGACGAAAGAACCCGGTGGCATGGATTTCCCGCTGCAGCTCCTCCTCTGTGACCGCGAGGTAGTCCTCGGGAGTCCGGTACTTAGAGAACAGGGATTTGGTCACCTTGTTGACGCCGACATCGGTGGATTGCGCCGACAGGATCGTGGCGACCACGCACTCCAGGGGGGTGGAGTAGTCGAGCGCTATCCGAGCGTCGGGGTAGGCGCGCCGGAGGCGTCTGAGGATCAGCGGGACCCGTTCGGTGGCGGGGCTGGAGCGCCCGGGTGGCATCCGTGAAGCGTAGTGCTCCGCACCGGGTCTGGTACTCTTCCAAACAACTGTTTGTTTGTAGGCTCAGGTTCGCACTTTCGTGGAAAGGTAATCGGTGTCCGTTTCGCTTCGAAGCCGTAGGAGACACGAGCTTGTGGGTGCGGCCGCCCGTCTCTTCTCCGAACGCGGCTATCACGGCACCTCGATGCAGGACCTCGGCGATGCGCTGGGCCTTCTGAGGGGTTCTTTGTATGCCCACATCGGGTCCAAGCAGGACCTGCTGTTCGACGTCGTCGATCAGGGTGCAAGGCGTTTTCTCGAGCGTGGCGAGCAAGCCCTGCACCGGGATACGCCCTCCCCCCAACGGCTGCGCGAGTTCCTTGTGGGCCACGTCGAGGTCGCCATCGAGCAACTCGACGCAGGGCGGGTGTTCCTCAACGAATGGCGCTATCTCGATGACGGCCTCCAGAAGGACATCAAGGCCAAGCGCGATGCCTACGAGGAGATGGTTCGAGGAATCCTACGCGACGGCGTCGACGCCGGAGAGCTGCGCGCCGATCTCGACATCTCCTTGGCGGCGAGACTCGTTCTTTCCTGCGGCAACTGGATTTACTCGTGGTACCGGCTCGACGGCGAGCTGTCCCCCTCGGCCGTCGGGGAAGCGTTCGCAGACATGATCATTGGGGGCCTGCACCGATCGGAGGAAGCATGAGCTACGAGCAAAAGCTGGAAGAGTTCAACCTGCGAGTCGAATCCGGAGGCAAGGTCGAGGCGTCTGATTGGATGCCCGATGATTACAGGCGCGGCGTCCTCAAGTTCATTGAAATGCACGCCAACTCCGAGATCATGGGGGCGCTTCCGGAGCGAGAGTGTCTTCCCAAGGCGCCCACCCTGAAGCGAAAGATGTCTCTGGCCGCCAAGATTCAGGACGAGATAGGCCACGCTCAGCTTCTCTATCGAGTCGCAGAGGACTTGGGCAAGAGTCGCACCGCGATGTATGAGGACCTGCTGGCCGGCAAGTCGAAGTTCCACAACGTCTTCCATTACCCCGTCCACCACTGGGGCGATGTTGCAGTGATTGGGTGGCTGATCGACGGCGCGGCTCTTGTCACCCAGGCGGCGTTGCTCGATTCCTCGTACGCTCCCTACACGCGTGTGCTGAAACGCATCTGCTCCGAAGAACAGCTCCACCTGCGCCACGGCGAGCACATCACCCTGCAACTTGCGTCGGGCACCGACTACCAGCGGGAGATGTTTCAGGACGCACTCAACCGCTGGTGGCTGCCGATCATCCACTTCTTCGGCCCCCGATCGAACGTCGCCAAGGACCTTCTGCTGCGCTGGAAGGTCAAGACACGCACCAACGAAGACCTGCGCCAGGAGTTCCTCGATCGCTATGTGCCGAAGGTCACCGAGCTCGGCTTCTCCTTCCCAACCCCCGTGCCTCGACCGGAAGGGGACGCCTGGATGGTGGCCGACGAGGACATCGACTGGGCGCCGCTCGACGCGATCAAGAAGAACCGGGGGCCAGAGACCGAACGGCGCCTCGGGCTCCGAAGGGCCGTCTACAATTCCCATCGCTGGGTGCGCGAGGCGCTGTCCGAGCCTGCGGTGCACGCAGCCTAGTGGGGCACTAACCGTGGAGGTCTACGAGATCTTCCGTCGCTCCGGGCACAAGAGCCCGTTCGAGCACTGCGGCGCGGTGATCGCGCCCGATCCGGAGATGGCATTGCTGCTCGGAAAGGAGTGCTTCTTGCGGCGGCGAGAAGGCGAGCACCTATGGGCCGTCAGGCGCTCCGACATCCACGCACTCGAGGACGAGAGCGTGCTCGAGATCGCAGCCGACAAGTCCTATCGCTTCGCATCGGACTATCGCGATGTAGTCCAAAAAAGAAAGGCCGCGCGCCACCGAGTGTCGAGCATTTCTTCTGGAGCACCTGCTTGAGAGAGGCCTTGGTCTCGCTGGTCACTGCGCTCGCCGATGACGAGCTCATCATCGGTCACCGTCATTCGGAATGGACCGGGTTCGCGCCTCATATCGAGGAGGACGTCGCCTTCTCCTCAATCGCTCAGGACGAGATCGGCCACGCCGCGGCCTATTACTCACTCATCGCCGAGGCCACAGGTGCAAGTCCCGACCGCATGGCACTGGGCAGGCAGCCCGACGACTACCGCCATGCGGTGTTGTGCGAGCGACCCAACGGCGACTGGTCCTATTCGCTGGTCAGACACTGGCTTTACGACACCGCGGACGACGTGCGACTCGAGGCGTTGCAAGAAAGTGCCGACGCCGGCTTGGCTGCGCTTGCCGTCAAGATGCGGCGCGAGGAGCGCTATCACCTCCTTCACGCGAACGCGTGGATCAAGAGAGTCGCCGAGGGGCCCATAGAAGGCCGCACCCGCTTGATCGATGCCCTCGGGAAGTGCTACCCGGAGGCCTTGGCGCTGTTCGACAGCCTCGAGCTCGAGGACTCGATTGTCGACAACGACTTATTGCCCTGCTCCAGCTCCGAACTTCGCGCCCGGTTCGCTCAGAGAGCGACGAGCGAGCTCGATGATTTCGGCCTGCCCGCAGACATCCACCGTGACCTCGACAACTCCGCCGAGTTCCTCGCCTCCTCTTCGGGAGACTTGATCGCCTCCGAACAAGAGGCGTTGACAACGTCCTCTCGCTCGGGAATCGGGGGCCGGGCAGGAAAGCACTCCGATGACTTCAAGCCGCTGTGGGACGAGATGACATCGACCCACCGCCTCCATCCGGACGCCCACTGGTGAGCGCAACTCTGGCCGACGCCGTGTGGACGGCTCTGGGCGATGTCATGGATCCCGAGATACCGGCGGTGTCGATCACGGAGATGGGCATGGTGCTGGACGTGGCGGCCGAGGACAAGGACGTCTGGGTCACGATCCTCCCCACCTTTACGGGTTGCCCGGCCATCGATGTGATAGTGCATGACGTCGAGCAGGCGGTAGCCGGTGTCGAGGGCGTCGAGACGGTTCGTGTGAAACTCGTCTACGACCCTCCCTGGAGCACCGAGCGAATCAGCTCCGAGGGGCGCACGAAGCTTCAGCAGTCGGGCCTTGCCCCACCTGCGGCGGGTCCCGTGCTCATCACCGACATCCGCCTTCCTGCCGTTGCGGTGTGCCCGTTCTGCGGCGGCCGCGACACGGCCAACGAGAACCTGTTCGGTCCGACCCCGTGCCGCGCCATTTACTACTGCAGATCCTGCCGGAACCCCTTCGAGCAGTTCAAGCAGGTCTAACCCACGAACCGAACTTGCCGAGTGGTTGCAGGATGTCATACGGCGACACTCGACGAGCACTCGGCGAGGATTTTGATAAAGCTAAAGGGCACTCACAAGATCGGGGCTCTCGTGCAGAAGCGCAATCAACAAGCTCACGATGGTGGGGTCGAACTGGGTTCCGGCGTTCTCCTTCAGCACGGTATATGCGCCTTCGATGGGCATCTTTTTCCGATATGGCCGGTCGGTCGTCATGGCGTGGAACGCGTCGCACACAAAGATGATCCGCGACTCGGTCGGAATCGCGGCAGCCGCCAACCCGTCGGGGTAGCCGCCGCCATCGACGCGCTCGTGACAGTGTCGCACAATGGGGCCAACCGGCGCGAGGCGCGCGATAGGGGCTAGGATTCTCTCCCCCAGCTCGGGATGGGTCTTTATCAGCTCCCACTCCCGGTCGTATAGCGGACCCGGTTTCAAGAGAATGCTGTGAGGTATCCCGATCTTGCCGATGTCGTGGAACAGCGCGCCAAGCTCGAGGTTCTTGAGTCTGTCGGACGGCAAGCCCAAACGCTCCCCTACTGCAAGGGACGCGTCGGTGATCCAGCGGGCGTGTGATGAGGTGTACTCATCCTTTGCTTCCAGAGCTCCCGCTAGTGCCTCAACCGTGGAGAGGAACGCGGTCTCGAGACTCTCGAAGCTGGCCGCGCTCTTGATTGCGAGCTTTGCTTGATCAACCATTCCGGCCAGCAACAGCATTAGCTTCTTGCAGTAATGGAGGTCGTCCGGCTTGTTACCACCCACGGTAACGAAACCGGGCCGCCCCAGGCTCAGCTCGAGAGAAGCGACGCAGACACTAGCGTCCTGTCCGAGACGCATAGCCGCTCGCAGGGGCCCCATCTCAGACTCGTCGTCGAGAGCCCAGGGCTTGCGAGAAGCACTGAACCTCAGGCCCTCCTTCTCGGGGAGTTCGAGTTCCGAGGGCAACTCCTCCAAGTCTCCATCGCGACTCCTCGCCGCATGCACCTTGAAAGAGCCGGACCGTGGGTCCTGGCCCCATAGGACTACCGCTTGTCCTCCCAAGAACCTGCCGATTGTCTCCACGATGCGACTCTGCACCACCTCCAAACCCTCTGCGGTATCGAGCGCCCGGCCGAAGTTCAGTAGCGACGTGGCGATTTCCGTGCTCTCGCGCTGGGCCTTCGAGGCTGCGATTCTCTGGATCGCCAGCGAGACCTGGAAGCTGATCCCGGCGAGGAGCCCAGCCCGCTCGTCTCTCAGCACCGCATGCTCGTCGACGGGGAGAGACACTTCGATGCAACCGTGCACCCCTACCAGGGGAACGACTTCCAGTTGCTCACCCGAGGAGCGATCCGAAGTTGTGTGAGCCTCCGGGCGCAGAGGGTGAGCCGTCAAATATGAATCGGGGAAAGGTCTGCCCCCATCAACATTCGACTGCGTTCCCGGCTCAATGCCCCACCTCACCGTTGCCTGAGTTGCTCCCAAGAGACTGCGGATCAAAGCGACAGTGTGCTCGTTGACAGCGTCGAGGGAAGTCGCCTTCGCCATCGTCTCGGCGAACAGCAGCAGCGACTTGGCGTTGGTTGCTTCGCGGCTCCGGGCCTCGTAGAGACGAGCGTTCTCCAGAGCGACCGCAGCGTTGCCGGCGAGGATCTCCAATAACCGCTGGTCATCGTGATCGAATTGATCACGCCCCAGCTGGACCACGACCACCACCCCGATTACCTTGTCTCCGTATAAGAGCGGGGTCGCAATCATCGACTCGTCGATATCCTCCGTACCAGGGAGATCGATTGCGTAGTCGCAGTCTCGGGCGTTGGGGATCAGCAGGGACGACTTATCTTTGGCAGCCGTTCCGGCAATACCCTCTCCGAACCGGCAGGTGAACGCTTGAGGCTCGACCTCGAGCTCTCCTCTGAGCGTCATCGGCACCAAAAGATCGACATCGGCAACATAGACGCGGCAGCTGTGATAATCGATCAACCCGCCGAGCTCATCCGCTATCGTGTCGGTGATGCCCCGGACGTCGTTGAGTCGGTTTAGCTTGCCGGCCAAGCTCTGCAGCATCTTCATATGCGCCATCGATCGGATGCCCCGGATTCCGGGCCACGCTTCGGCCGGCCGCTCGACACTCGTCTCGTCAAAAGCGACAACCCGATCCTTGCCGCGCGCCTTGGCCGTCATCATCGCCGCTTCCGAGCAAGCCATGAGCTCACGCGGCTTGGTAGCGTGCTGAGGACCCTGGGCGACCCCTATCGAAACGGTGATCGCGCCTGCGGGTGCGAAGGTAGTGTGCCTCAATCTCTCTCTTAGCCGCGAGGACAAGCCTTGCGCCTCCAGCACTCCGTTGGAGGGAAGGATGATGGCGAACTCCTCACCACCGAGCCGGCAAACGATGTCGGACGCCCTCACCATGTCGCGCAAGATCTCGGATAGGCTGGCCAGCACCTCGTCTCCGACCCCGTGTCCATAGATATCATTGAGTCGCTTGAAATCATCGATGTCGAGCATCATGAGGGCCACGAGATCCGACGATCGAACCGCGCGCGCCAGCTCCGCATTGAGTCGTTCGTGAAAGAACCGGTGGTTGTAGAGACCGGTCAGCGAATCGGTGTGCGCAAGCCTCTCCAAGAAGCCTCGCTTGCGGACGTTGTCCAACGCCAGAGCAGCTGCGTCCCCGAAGCGGCTGGCAAGATCGAGCTCCTCCTCGGTGAAGTAGGCGTCCGCTCCATCGCGATAGACGTTGAGAGCCCCGACGCAGGCGCCTCTGGCGATAAGTGGGATGCTCATGAACGACTCGGGCTTGCGAGTGGTGCCCGGCACTACCTCACCGCGCGGATCGAGATGGGCGTGGTTGGCAAGCACCGGGATGCGCTCCTGGACCGCCCGGCCGGTGATCCCTTGGCCGAAACTGAAGCTGCTGTTCAGGACCTCGTTTGCGTACTCATCACGAGCCAGCACCGCAGTCAGGGTCCTGGTCGCCTCGTCGGCCTCGTAGACATTGAGGGTGTCGTGAGGAATGAGCTCGTTCAGAGCGTCCGCGATCCGGTCGAGCAGTGACGACAGGTCCTCTTCCGCCATTACATGGTGGAAAACATCGGCCAGGCGCCGGTAGGAGTCTCGAGTGCTGTTTGTGACGCCCATCGGCTCTCCCGATAAGTGGTCGGATCGCCCACGTCCGGAGGCCGGGGCTCGACGATCCCTCGCCCGGTCTATCGGGAATAAATGGCGCCTTCTTTAGTGGAAGTTGGTGCCAGGGTCAATAAGAGGCTACTGCTGGGGTTGCTTTTGGTGCCGAGTGGTGGATAAAGGTTGCTATGAAACCACTCACCACCACTCGGCAAGGAGGGGCTCAGAATTGACCGTAGGTCTTCTGGATATCGAACTCGTAGATCAGCCGCTGCTCGTCGCGCATTGCCTGCATGTACTCGTCGAGGTCCTCCGGCTCCCCGGCAAGAACTCTGTAGAGGGCGAGGTTGCGGTCGGCGGCATCGGAGCCGTCGTGGGTCGTGACCCGGCATTCGGCCCCCATCCAGGCCCAAGGATTGTCGTCGGTCAGCACACAGAGCGTGGCCCGGGGATCCTTGCGGAGGTGCGATGTTCGCAGGCGCGTCTTTGTCCCGGAGCTCTGCAGCTTGCCGTCCACAAGCCCGACACCTATCCGTGCGACGTGCGGAGTGCCATCCTGGCGAAGTGTCACCATAATTGCCGAATGGTTCGACTGGAGAAAACTTGAGGTGCGCTCGTCCATTGCCGGGCTCCTTCCGAGCTCGTGACCAAGATCGTAAGTTCAGCATCTGACTTGAAGAATAGGAGAAGAACGTGCCCATGCAGGTAACCGAAGAAGCTGTCGAAGTCCTACGTCGCTCGCTGGAGATGGGAGGCGTCGACCCCGATCGAGGCGGCGTGCGGCTGCGTGGAGCGCACGGCTTGGGGGGTGGCTTCGATATCCAGGTCGAGCTGGCCGAGGCTCCGCTCGAAGCCGAGTCGGTAGTGGATGCGGGCGGCGTGCGGCTGTTCGTCTCCCCCGAGGTCACGGCAGCCTTGCCCGACTCGATCGTTGCGGTGGAGCCGCAGCATCAGACCATCGTCGTGCGGCCGGCCGACCCCTCGCAGTCCCAATGACGATCCGGCGCCGCCTCCTAGTGTCCGGCCAGGTGCAGGGGGTCTTCTACCGGGACAGCTGCCGCCGAGAGGCCGTGGAAAAGGGAATCGCAGGCTCGGCTCGCAACCTCCCGGACGGAAAGGTCGAGGTCATCCTCGAGGGCGACGAGGACGCCGTCGAGCGCATGACCGAATGGTGCCGCCGAGGTTCGGATATGGCCCGGGTGGATTCCGTCGAGATCGAGGACGAGGAGCCGCAGGGCGAGAGCGCCTTCAGGGCCTAAAGGGCAATGTTTGAGGGCCTGCACCTCGCCCGACGCGCTCTGCTTGTCGGAGAGCGCTCAACGAAGGGCCGGGGAACTCATTTCCGATGAACTGTCGCTTCCCGGTAAATAGGGACCACCTAGTTCTCACCAAAGTGGTACCGGATCTCCAGTTCGCCACCGGCGAGGTGGCGAAGTCCTCCGCAGGTTCCCGGCCACTGCTGGCCGCCGGGTAACTCCCTCCTCGTCCGGCACTGGTCGCGTTGGGCCCCGCAGGCTAGGTCCGACTCGGGCCCCTGGGGCGCGCCCTTGACAACCCTGGGCTGACCGGGTACTTCATGTCACAAGGTACTGGTGAACACAAGAGACAGGAGACCGGATGGCACCGAGCGACGAGGGAGCGATCCAGCGCGAGCTCTCGCGCGGAACGATGGAGCTGGCGATCCTGGCCCTCATCGAAGCACGCCAGCGGTACGGCTACGACCTGTTGACCTCACTCGGCTCCGCATCGGATGGAGCGATCGCGATCAAGGAGGGGAGCCTCTACCCAGTGCTGCACCGTCTCGAAGACGCCGGTTACATCACGGCTGAGTGGGCGGCGGAGGGCCGATCGGCCCCGCGCAAGTACTACCGGATCAACACTGAAGGGAAAGCCCGCCTGACCGCGCTGCGCACCGAATGGCAACGCATGACGGCGGGGATGGAGCGGTTGCTGAACGGAGGAGCGCAGGCATGAACGAGAACTACCTGAGGGAATTCGAACGTTGGACCGCAGGACCTACGGAGAGGCGGGCAGCCCTCAGCGCCGAGTTCGCCGAGCATCTTCGAGAGGCCGAAGCCGCCGGCCGCGAGCTTCACCCTGCACCCCTCGGGAGGCGGATCGCCGCGTTCGTGATCGACGTCGCGATCCCGGCCATGGTGGCCGTCGCGGTCATCGCTATCGGCACGGCCGTCGGGGTCGGTGGCGGTTTCCAGGAGCTGACCGACCTCGGCCGTGATATGGCCGCAGAGCGCAGCTCGGAGTGGGGGGCGTTGCAGGTCCTAGCGGTGCTTTCTCTCGGGCTCGCATGGCTGTGGTGGATCGTGGGTCTCGCCGTCTCGGAGTGGCGCCATGGGCGCACCCCCGGAAAGGCGCTCATGGGGCTCCGCGTCGTAACTGAGGAGGGCATCGCCCTTTCGTTCGGACAGGCCGTGGTGCGGAATCTGACCCGCGTCTTCTCCGGTCCTCTGCAGATCATCGACTGGGCGTGGGCCTTGCTCGACTCCCGTCGCCAGCGTGCGGTCGAGAAGCTGGCCCACACGATGGTCATCCGCGACGAAAACTCGGAGCCGCGTCTCAGCGCCGCGGCCGGAGCGCCGGTCAGTGACGGCGCTCGATAGATCCTCTGAAGAGGTTCGGAATCGAGCTGACATGGAAAATCACGAAGTTGGAGCCTCGCCCCCGGTTCTCTCAAGGATCGGCGGCGTGCTGTACCTGATCATTGTCGGGGGCATCTTCGGTGAGGCGTTTGTCCGGAACTCAATCATCGTGTCGGGCGATGCAACAGCCACAGCCCCAACGTCGGGTCGCTAGAGTCGCTGCGGCGTTGCGGTATCGCCACCGAACTTTTCATGCTGGTTTGCACTGTTTCCTTGGCGGTGATCTTCTTTGTCTTGCTGAGGCGGGTCAGCAGAGATCTCGCTTAGCTGGCGGTGTTCCTCAATCTGGTATCGATAGCGCTCTAAGCCGCGAATGAGCTGCGTCTCGTTGGCGCGTTACTTCCCCTGGGCGATGACGAATACCTCAGAGCATTCGAGCCGGAGCAGCTCGACGGCTTGGCGAGCCTTTCGGTCGAATCGTATGGCTTTGGCTTTGGCGCTAGCCTGATCTTCTTCGGCTGTGAGTGCCCCGTTCTCGGGTACCTGATCTTCAGGTCGGGCTATATTCCGAAGGCTCTCGGCGTTCTGTTGCCCATCGCCGGCTTGTGCTATCTGACGAATAGCTTCGCGTTCCTTGTCGGCCCCAGCTTCGCAGACCGCATACTCTCCTCCATTCTTGTTCCTGCGTTTGTTGGCGAGGCATCACTCTGCCTTTGGCTTCTGTGGAAGGGCGTGGACGTAGAGAAGTGGAGACCGCTGGCAGGCGCACAGTCCCCTCGAAGTACGGCAGCCACAGTCTAGAACTCAGCTGCACGAGACCAGACTGATCTATGGATGACTTGGCTCGGACGGTTCAGGTGCAAAGCGCTCCTATTCCGAGGAGGGGCCCAGGCCCTGTTCCCCGACGCCACCCACGTGCCGCTGTCTTCAATCCGTCAGGTGTTCGAGGCAGTCGAGGTGGGCCGCGCCGATCTGAGACTCGTCCCATGACAACTCAACGAGCGGCCCGGTGCGTGGCTACCCGGCAGGCGAGTCATTTACTATCGCGGCCTTCCCGGCCAGTGGCGCGGGTACATTCTCAATGTGGAGAAGGAGATTCGTCTCAGATCATTGACAGATCACTGTGGGTGCCTCTACGCATCAGTTGACGAAGCTAGTGGCCCGAAAGCGTTCGTTCAAGGAAGAGGAGCTCCTTAATCTCGCTGCGACACGCGTCAGCGGCGGTGCATACCCGACGCGTAGGTGCCCAGCAGGCGTGTGAAGGTGGCGTGCTCGGATACCTCGGAGAGCGCCTCCACCATGGCGGGCTCCCCTGCCGGGGCCTCGACGTCGACGTAGAAGACGTACTCCCACGGGCGCCCCGCACGAGGCCGAGACTCGAGCTTGTTCAGGCTGAGATGGCGATCGGCAAACGCCCCCAGGCAGCGAGCGAGCGAGCCGGCGACGTGGCCCACACCGAACACGAGCGAGGACTTATCGGGCTCGGCCAGGGGGGCTGGATCGCGCGACAAGGCCCCGAAGCGCGTGTAGTTGTCGGGATAAGTCTGGATGCGTTCGGCCAGCACCACCAAGCCGTAGAGAGAAGCGGCCCTGCGCGAGGCGATGGCGCCGGTGCGTTCGAGTTTGTCGTCGTTGATGCGCTTGGCCGCCCCGGCAGTGTCGTACTCGGCCCGGATCGAGATATTGAGCGCAGTCAAGAACTCCTCGCATTGCGAGATCGCCTGAGGGTGCGAAACGACCTCGGCGAGATCATCGATTACGACCCCAGGAAGAGCGAGCAGGCAGTGGTCAACCCGCACGACGGTCTCGCCAACGACATGCAGCCCGTGCTTGAGAAATAGATCGTAGGTCTCGTTGATACTGCCGGCCTGTGAGTTGTCCATGGGAACCAGTCCCAAATCGGCGCGGCCCACCTCGACCGCCTCGAAGACCTTGCGGATTGAAGACAGCGGCACGTGAGTGGCGTCGGGGAACAGGGCCTGGGCACCCTCTTCGGAATAGGCCCCGATCTCTCCCTGAAAGGCGACGACGGTCACAACACGGCCCGCTCACCGAGCCCGTTGCTACTTGCGAGCACCGAGCGGCCGCGCTCGATGCCGGTGGCAGCAGTCTCACACAGCGCCTCGAACGAGGCCTCGAGGATGTTAGACGAAGTGCGTTCCGCCGCCCACCGCCCAAGCTCGTCCGCCGCCTCAACCAGCACCTTCACCTGGGCGCCGGTACCGTCGGCGGCGTCGACCACGGACACGCGGTAGTCGGACAGCCGCACTCCCTCGATCTCGGGGAAGCGCTCCTCGAGACACAAGCGCAATGCGTTGTCGAGCGCGTGGACCGGCCCCACGCCGGTCGCGGCTCGCCGTACGAAGGCCTTCGCCACCTCCACTTCCACGATGGCCTGCACACGCTCGCCCTCGCGAGTCGAACGTTCGCTGACGACCTTGTATCCGCAAACCTTGAAATAGTGCTGATGTGTCATCGGCCGTCCCTCGATATCGCCACCGGCTCCTTGTCCAAAGCTTCGATCAACATCTGCGCAGCTCGAACAGCGGCGGTGGGGTCGGCCCTGCCCGTTCCCGCGAGGTCGGGGGCCGATCCGTGCACCGGCTCGAACAGACCGATGCATCTGCTGGGCCTGGTGGCGGGCTCGGGATGGAGGTTGGCGCTCGCAGCGCTGCCCAGCCCTCCCGATAACCCGGCGGCCAGATCCGAGAGCACGTCTCCGAAGAGGTTGTCGGTCAACACCACATCGAAACCCTCCGGCTCCATCACAAGTAGATACGCGGCCGCATCGGCGTGTTGATAGTGCAGTGACACGTCGGAGAACTCTCTTGAAACCTCTGTCACCACCTCTGACCATAGCGAGCCGGCGTGAACCAGAACGTTCGTCTTGTGAACCCAGGTCAAGCGGCTGCCGCCGCGCGCCGCGAGCTCGAACGCATAGCGCGCGCAACGCTCGATTGCCGCTCTCGTGTTGACGCTCGTCTCTGTCGCTGTGTTCGGCTCCCGGCTCCCAACGCCCGAGTAGGGGCCTTCGGTGTTCTCGCGCACGAACGTCACGCCCAGCTCGGGGAACGGACGCAGATTGACATAGAGGTCGAGCTCCTTGCGCAGCCTGAGCAGCACGCCTCGCTCGAGCACTCCATCGGGCACCCGAGGATCGCCGATGGCGCCGAACAACAGCGCGTCCGACTCCCTGATCGTGCTGAGATCCTCATCCTCCAGTAACCGGCCGGTGGACAGATAGCGTTCTGCTCCCACCTCGAGCATCTCTAGCTCGAAGTCGTCCGGCAGCTCGCGGAGAGCAACTTCGATGACTTCGGCTCCGATGCCATCTCCCGCGAGCACCGAGACCCGCCTTGTGGCCACCGGCTTCAACCCCGCAACGGCGCAATCTGCCGAGGCGAAACAGCGATCAGGCGATTGACGGCCGAGAGGTAGGCGCGTGCCGAGGCTTCGACCACGTCGGTGGAGACCCCCCGGCCCGTTGCCCTTCTCACGGGAACGTCGTCGGTGCCGCCGGAGGCAAGCACTATGGTCACATCACCGAGCGCATCGATGCCTCCGGTGACGCTCGACACGTTGAAAGACTCGAGCCGCGCTTCGATGCCGGTGGCGCGTTGGATAGCGCCGCAGGCGGCATCGATCATGCCGTCGCCTATCGCCGACTCATCGATGATCGCATCCGCGCGCCGCAGCCGGACCGTGGCTGTGGGGGACATATGCGTCCCGCCCGCAACCTGAATCGAGATCATCTCGTACTCTTCCGCATCGGATGACAGCTCATCGGCCACGATGGCTTCGAGGTCGATGTCGGTGATCCGGATCTTGCGGTCCGCGAGCGACTTGAAGCGCTCGAAGGCCTTTTGGATCTCTGCCTTGTCGAGATGGAAGCCCATCTCCTCGAGCGCGTTGGCGAACGCGTGGCGGCCCGAATGCTTGCCGAGCACGATGCGCGAGCCCTCGAGCCCGACATCGACCGGATCCATGATCTCGTAGGTGGTCCTTTCGGCCATCACGCCGTGCTGGTGGATCCCGGCTTCATGAGCGAAGGCGTTGGCGCCGACAATCGCCTTGTTCGGGGGCACCGCATAGCCGGTGAGCATCGAGACGAGCCTCGAAGTGCGTGCGATCTCCTTCGAGTTAACGACCGTGTCGCACCCGCCGACCGATTGGCGAGTGCGCAGTGCCATCACTACTTCCTCGAGCGAGCAGTTCCCGGCTCGCTCGCCTATGCCATTGACGGCGACCTCGATCTGTCGAGCCCCCGCCCCCACCCCCGCCAGTGCGTTGGCTACGGCGAGTCCGAGGTCGTCATGGGTATGGACGCTCCAGATCACCTCTTCTGAGACCTCTGCGGCGAGAAAACGCAGCAGCTCCGCGAACTCGGCCGGAAGGCTGTAGCCCACGGTGTCGGGCAGGTTCAGAGTCGTTGCGCCCGCCCGAGCGGTGGCCCTGTAGACCTCGACCAAGAAGGCCGGGTCGCTGCGGGTCGCGTCCTCGCACGAGAACTCGACGTCGTCGACGTGGGAGCGCGCCCGCTCGACACCGCGCGTCGCCGCCTCGAGGACCTCGGCCGCTGACATACGGAGCTTGTGTTTCATGTGGATCTCGCTCGTCGCGATAAACGTGTGGATTCGGGCTCTCTGGGCACTGCCAACGGCCTCTGCCGCCCGGTCGATATCGCGAGGATCGACGCGTGCCAGCCCCGCGATGATCGGGCCCTTGACCTGAGAGGCGATCGCCTTGACTGCTTCGGTCTCACCGTCGGAGGAGATTGGAAAACCGGCTTCGATGACGTCCACGCCCAAGCGCGCGAGCTGCTCGGCGATCTCGACCTTCTCTCTCAAGTTCAGAGAGATGCCGGGTGACTGCTCGCCGTCTCTAAGAGTCGTATCGAAGATGCGTACGTTGTGGAAGCTCGATTCGGCGGACGTGACTTCGGTGGCTACATCGCCCTCCTCGACATCGCCTGCGGTTACTTCCGTTTCATCCACGACATCATCTCCCTGAGCCGAGCCCCGACCTCTTCGATCGGGTGCTGTGTCTGGCGGCGCCGTTCGGCGTCGAGTACCGGGGTGCCGGCGCGGTTCTCGAGGACCCATTCACGGGCGAAGGCGCCGGAACGCACATCCTCGAGTGTCTTTCTCATGGCAGCCTCGACCTCGGGCCCGATGATCTCCTTGCCGCGCGTCAGGTCCCCGTATTCGGCGGTATCCGAGATCGCATCACGCATGCCGGCGAAGCCGCCCTCATAGAGCAGGTCGACGATCAGCTTTAGCTCGTGCATACACTCGAAGTAGGCGATCTCGGGCTGATAACCGGCTTCGACCAGAGTCTCGAAGCCGGCCTGAATAAGTCGTGACGTCCCACCGCACAACACCGCCTGCTCGCCGAACAGATCGGTCTCGGTCTCTTCTGCAAACGTCGTCTCGAGCACTCCGGCGCGCGCACAGCCAAGTCCGCGCGCATATGCAAGTGCCCTGGACATGGCTTCCCCGGTGGCGTCCTGGTGAATCGCCACGAGTGCAGGAGTGCCGCTGTTCTCCTCGTAGGTCCTGCGCACCAGAGGGCCGGGCGCCTTGGGTGCGACCATCGACACGTCGATGGAGTCGGGTGGGCGGATCTGGCCGAAATGGATGTTGAAGCCGTGCGCGAACAGCAAGGTCGCTTCCGACTTTAGATTGTTCTCGACCGCCTCGCGATACACCGCCGCCTGATGCTGATCGGGCACCAGCATCGCCACGAGATCGGCATCTGCACAGGCTTCGTGGACGCTTGCCACCCGAAGGCCATCGTTCTCCGCCCGAGTCCACGAAGGCGAGTCCTTGCGCAGCCCGACCGTCACGTCCAAACCGGAATCGAGAAGGTTAAGAGCGTGTGCTCTCCCCTGAGACCCGTAACCGAGAATCGTGACGTGCTTGCCCTCGAGCGGCGCGCCCGGGGCGTCGTTCTCGTAGTAGATGCGAGCTGCCATTTGGATGCTCCCCTTTCTTTAGGCGCCGGCCCCGCCGGCGTCCGAAATGCGGCCCTCTCTTAAGAGGCTTCTTCTAAGAGGCTTCTTGGACCGGGACGGGCCTGAGGACACCGGCCCGCAGTCCCCTGGCGCCGCGTCCCAGCGCGACCCTGCCGGTGCGTGCCATCTCGATGATCCCGAAGGGGCTCAACAGTTGCAACAACGCCTCGATCTTCTCGGGCGTGCCGGTGGCCTCCACGACGATGGATTCGGGGTCGACATCGATCACCTTGGCTCTGAAGATCTCGACCATCTCGAGCACCTCGGCGCGGCGGCCCGCACCTGCGCCCACCTTGATCAGAGCGAGCTCGCGCTCGACCGACGCGTTGTGCGACAGCTCCGCGA
The DNA here is from genome assembly GCA_035646635.1 of Actinomycetota bacterium. Taxonomy (GTDB): domain Bacteria; phylum Actinomycetota; class CADDZG01; order CADDZG01; family WHSQ01; genus JACDAL01. The sequence goes on from DASRPA010000283.1 coordinate 20,717, forward strand.
TGCGGAGCACGTTGATGAGCTTATGCAGCTGCTTGGTGACATGCTCGAGCGGCTTGTTGTCCACCGAGACGACGATCGTCATGCGTGAGACCGCGGGATCCTCCGTCTCCCCCACCGCAAGCGAGTCGATGTTGAACCCGCGCCGGGCAAACAATCCCGAGATACGGGCGAGCACGCCCGGCTTGTTCTCAACCAGCACGGACAATGTCTGGCTGGTGGTGTTCACGCGGTCTTCCTGATATCGGCATCGTCGGCGTCCGGTTCATCGGGGGAGGAGGGGCCGAGGATGATGTCGTCGTTGGAGGCGCCGGCAGGAACCATCGGAAAGCACATCTCAGACGAGTCCACTCGAAAATCGATGACGCAGGGGCGATCGTCGACACCCAGTGCTTTGTCGATGATCGTTTCGACCTCTTCGGGCCTCGTGGCCCGCAGTCCGACTGCGCCGTAGGCCTCCGCAAGCTTGGCGTAATCGGGAACTTCCTGGGGCAGGTGCACCTCCGAGTAGCGCTCGTCGTAGAAGAGCTCCTGCCACTGCCTGACCATGCCAAGGTAGGCGTTGTTCAAGATGGCGACGATGAACGGCGTGTGGTTGAGAGTGGCGGTAGCAAGCTCCTGCGCGGTCATCTGGAAGCATCCGTCCCCGTCTATGGCGACCACGCGCTCGTCGGGGCGCCCCACCTTCGCACCGAGGGCCGCCGGCACGGCGAAGCCCATAGTCCCGAGCCCTCCCGAGGTGACCCACGAGTAGGGCCGGTTGCAGGACATGATCTGGGAGGCCCACATCTGGTGCTGTCCCACCCCGGTCACGACGACTGCCTCGCCGTCCAGCGCTTGATTGAAAAGGTCGACGACGAACTGTGGCTTGATCGGCCCGTCGTCTTCTTGCTTGTAGGCGATCGGATAGTCGCGGCTCCACGACGACACCAGCTCGTGCCATGCATTGAGATCGGGACGCCCGTCCACCGACATGTTCTCGACTACCGCTCTGCTCAGCTCGACGATCACGCTGCGCGCGTCCCCGACGATGGGAACATCGGCGGCCCGGTTTTTTCCAATCTCGGCGGGGTCGATGTCGGCATGGATGATCTTGGCCTCGGGAGCGAACCCTTGGAGATTTCCGGTGACGCGGTCGTCGAAGCGGGCACCGATGTTTATGAGCAGATCCGATCTCTGCATCGCGGTCACCGCCGCATAGGAGCCATGCATGCCGGGCATCCCCAAGCAGAGGGGGTGGTTGTCTGGAAACGCGCCGCGCGCCATCAATGTGGTGACGACCGGCGCACCTATCGCCTCCGCCAGGTGGATTAGCTCTTCTGCGGCGCGCGCCTTGAGAACTCCTCCGCCGACATAGAGGACCGGACGGCGGGACTCTTTGATGAGCCTCGCCGCGCCCTTGATCTGACGAGCGTTGGGCTGAGCAATGGGCCGATAGCCGGGCAGGTTGATGGAAGAAGGCCACTCGAACTCGGTCTGCGACTGCAACACGTCTTTGGGTATGTCTACGAGCACCGGACCAGGGCGGCCGGTCGAGGCGATGTGAAATGCCTCCGCAATGACCTCTGGAATCTCATCGGCATCCATCACCTTGTAGTTGTGCTTGGTGATGGGCAGGGTGATGCCACAGATGTCGGCCTCCTGGAAGGCGTCGTTGCCGATCACGGCGCGCGGCACCTGACCGGTCACCGCTACCACGGGCACCGAATCCATGAACGCATCCGCCAGCGGGGTGACCAGATTGGTTGCGCCGGGCCCCGACGTCGCCATGCACACACCGACCTTGCCGGTAACGTGTGCGTAGCCCTCGGCGGCGTGCCCGGCCCCCTGCTCGTGCCGCATGAGGATGTGGCGAATCGAGGATTCCAGCAGCGGATCGTAGGCGGGAAGGATCGCCCCTCCGGGGATCCCGAAGATCACCTCGCATCCGGCGCTCTCCAGCGAGCGCACGAGCGATTGAGCGCCTGTTGTCATCGTCTTCCCCTCTTTGCCTGGATGCGGATACGAGTCATGGCCGGCCCCCGCTTCGAACCCGGTAGGAATAAGCAGCGAGGTTGTACAGCGCACGCGAGAAGGCCTCTTGAGAGCTGTCGCGCCGCTCGGCGGCGATCTCCTCCGAGCCCAGGAGCCCGGTCAGGAACGAGTCCTCGGTCTGAAAGTAGCGCTCGAACCAGGATCTTCTGGCCTCGTCGGCGAGCTCGAGCCTTACCGCACCGGGCGCCGTCCACTCTGCGCTTCCGACGTAGTTGCGGTCGTAGATCTCTGCCTTCATCGCTTCTCCTTGGTTGGTCTCGTCGCTGCGGGGGGTTTGCGGCCAACAAAAAACCCTCCGGTTCTCGGAGGGTTGGCGCACGTTCCTGCGGCCTTGGGAGCCGAAGAACGCGCGCTAGCTAATAAGTACGAGGTTGATCAGGAAGAGGCGGCCCAGGGCGCGCGCGGCCCCCACACTGAGGGCGCGGTGTTCGTGTCTGTCCATTAGCGCAAAAGTATGGGGCACCAGTTGAAGGATGTCAAACTCGGCCCGCCGTTGGGCTCAGAGGTCCCCCGTCAACACCTGCAGCGCCTCGGAAGCTCGGTGTCCCGCCGGCACCAGATTTGCGATGCTGCGGTCGAACGTCACCAGGCGCGCTCCGTGTCGCAGCGAGACTGCGAGCAAGTGTGCATCTGACACCTGCTGATGGCCGACGAGCATCGCCCGAGCGACCAGCGGCGAGGTGACCAGCGAGACGTCATCGTTGAGGAAGCTGTGGCCAGGCCACTCTCTGAGACGCCGCAGCAGCTCGATTGCCTCGCCCGGCGTCACCGCGTGAACAACGGCTCTTGCGTTAGACGAAACGCGTACGAAACCGCTCTCGGTGAGGGGGCACGTTGCCCAACCGCGGCTCGATTCCTGCTCGAACCACCGCCGAGCGGGGACGTGGTGGACGTGATTCGGCCACGCCAGTGCCACCAAGATGTTGATGTCGGCAAGGGCGGTCAACGGTCGTCGAGCGCGCGGCGCACGGCGTCGGGCGTGATGACCTCGGCCCCCGGAGGTACTGCGAACACCGGTGGCCCCTCGTCTCGCACCCGGGCGGGGCCGGTGAGACCTCGTCGGGCGAGGCGGGAGATCGCCTGTCCGACCGACACTCCCTGCGACACCGCCAGCGAGCGGGCTGCGGCTAGGACGTCATCGTCGATAGTGAGTGTGGTTCGCATCACAACATCATAGCATCACGATGTTAACGGCCCAACTTTGTGGCCGTAACCACCTCCGAGGTGGTTGGAGGCTCAAAGTTGACAATGTTCCGCCTCGGCCCCCTCAACCGCCCGGAGCCGCTGCTTGTATCGTCGGTCGTGCCGGGCCGATCCCACTCACACGACTCAACCAAGGAGCACCAATGAGCGACCCCTACTCGGAGCCCTCCGACCCCGCCAAGCGCATCAGCAGCCGGCTCACCGACGGAACCGATCGGGCCGGGGCCCGAGCCATGCTGAAGGCGGTCGGCTTCTCGGACCAGGACCTCTCGAAGCCGATCATCGGCGTGGCCACCACCTGGCTCGAGACCATGCCGTGCAACCTCAACCAGCGGGAGCTGGCGGCTCAGGTCAAGGCCGGGATCAGGGCGGCCGGGGGCACGCCCATGGAGTTCAACACGATCTCTGTATCTGACGGCGTGTCGATGGGGACCGAGGGGATGCGTGCCTCACTCATCAGCCGGGAGGTGATAGCGGACTCGATCGAGCTCGTCGCACGCGGACATCTCTTCGACGGGCTTGTGTGCCTGGTGGGCTGTGACAAGACCATTCCGGGAGCGGTCATGGCGCTGTGCCGGCTCGACATTCCCGGCTTCGTGCTCTACTCGGGCTCAATCGCTCCGGGACGTTGGCGGGGCAAAGATGTGACGCTGCAAGATGTCTTCGAAGCGGTCGGCCGCCACGCCGCCGGAAAGCTCTCAGCAGAGGATCTGCATTCACTCGAGAACGTCGCCTGTCCGGGCGCCGGCGCCTGCGGAGGCCACTTCACCGCGAACACGATGGCGACAGCGGTTGAGTTCCTCGGCATCACTCCGGCGGGACTCGGCGACATTCCGGCCACCGCCCCGGGCAAGAAGGCGGCCGCGGAGCAGGCGGGCAAGATCGCAGTCGAGGTCACTCGCAAGAACGTACGGCCGTCTCAGATCATCACCCGGGCCGCACTGGAGAACGCCATCACATCGGTGGCCGGGACGGGAGGCTCGACCAACGGAGTCCTCCATATGTTGGCGATTGCACGCGAGCTGGGGGTCGAGCTCTCGATTGACGACTTCGATGTGATCGCCGCCCGCACGCCGATCGTCGCCGACCTCAAGCCGGGTGGGAGGTTCACCGCGGTAGACATGTACGAGGCCGGCGGAATGGCGCTGGTGGCGCGGGAGCTGGACAGGGCGGGGCTGCTCCATTCCGATGCCGTCACGGTGGACGGCCGCACACTCGGGGAGATCGCTTCGGGCGCGCGCGAGACGGTCGGACAAGAGGTTGTGGTCCCGGCGGATCGGCCCCTCAAGAAAAGCGGCGGCCTGGCGATCCTGCGAGGCAACCTCGCTCCCGAGGGGTGCGTGGTCAAGCTCGCCGGCCACGAGCGGCTCTTCCACCGCGGACCGGCGCGCGTCTTCGACTCTGAGGAAGACTGCTTCGAAGCCGTCAAGAAGGGTTTGATCACGAGCGGGGACGTCGTCGTGATCCGCTACGAGGGCCCGGCCGGCGGCCCCGGCATGCGAGAGATGCTCGCCGTCACCGCGGCCCTCGTGGGAGAGGACCTGGACGACTCGGTGGCGCTGATCACGGACGGACGCTTCTCGGGCGCCACGCACGGGCTGATGGTCGGCCACATTGCACCCGAGGCGGCCCACGGAGGTCCCATCGCGGCCCTCGAGGACGGCGATGTAATCGAGATAGACGTCGACGCCAGGGAGCTGCGCGTGAACCTGTCCGACGAAGAGATCGGCAAGCGGCTGGCGGACTGGAACCCACCGGCCCCCCGCTACACAAGCGGCGTGTTCGCCAAGTACGCACAGACGGTGGCTTCGGCCTCCGAGGGGGCGATAACGAACCCGGGAGCGATGGAGCGGCAGGCGTGAGCGTTTTCCCCGGCTCTGAACCGGGCCGGAGCAACATTGGAGCTGTACCTACACCCGGTGTGGGCAGAGCTCCAAAGTACGGCGGCTTACAGCGAGGCCAGCGGCGGCTCCCAGTCGGGGTGGGCCTTCTTGAGCCAACGCTGCTCCGCCCGGCCCAGCTTCGTCTTGGGCTCAGCCCCCTCCCACAGCTCACGGGCAATCGACTGCCAGTTGTTCGTGACCTCGAGCCTGCCCAACACCGAGTGCACGCCGAACGACATGCGATTGAACGTGACCATGACGCCGGGGACGCCGAGCCGCCTCAGTGCCTGGAACGCCTCCGAACGAGGGTCGAAGCCGGCCGCGGCCGCCTTTTGCACGACCGCCTGATCGATGGTGAAGTCGCCGTCCACCAGCACCGGCCTGTTGAGCTCGACCAGGTGATCCCAGATGGCGTCTATCTCAGGGGTCCGGGCCGTGAGGATGCCGAGCCCTTCCAGCGCCCTCCTCTCCCGGTCCCGGTCCCCGGCGATGAGGGCCTGGATGATCTCGAGGAGATGCTCGTGCGTGCCAGGGTCCAATGCGCGAACGAGCCCGAAGTCCAGGAATGCGACCTTGTCCTTGCCCAGCAGGAGGTAGTTGCCGGGGTGGGGGTCGGCGGAGAAGAGCCTGAAGCGGTTGAGGCTGCCGTAGAAGAAGCGGAACACGATCTCGCCCAGCCGGTCTCTGTCTACCTTCTCCCACTCGAGCGCGGATAGAAACGAGTCGCCCTCGATGAACTCCTGAGTGATCACTCTCGTGCGGCAGTAGTCCGGGTACACGCGCGGGATAACTATGAACGGATGCCCTTTGTAGAGCTCGTGGAAGCGCATCTGGTTGGAGGCCTCGCGCTTGTAGTCGAGCTCTTCCAAAACTCGCTCTTTGACCTCACGCGCGACCTCGCTGGGGTCCATGTTGGGAGCGATCGCAACCGCCAGCTTGGTGAGCGCCGAGACGTTCTTGAGGTCCGCGCGCACAGCTTCGTCGACGCCCGGATACTGCACTTTGATTGCGACCTTCTCCCCGGTCTTAAGCTCGGCCCTGTGCACCTGACCGATCGAGGCCGAGGCCACGGCCTCGTCTTCGAAGTTCGAGAAGACCTCATCGGCAGGGACGCCGAACTCCTCCTCGATGACCTTGCGAGAAGCACCCCCTTCCATGGGCGGCGCCGAGTTCTGCAACATCGTCAGCGCATCGCGATAGGTCTGTAGCTCGCCCGAGCCCGACAGCTCGTAGAAGGACGCGAGCTGGCCCACCTTCATCGCCGCCCCCTTCATCTCTCCGAGCATTTGGACGAGCTGGCGGGCGGTCTGCTCGTGGAAGCCATCGAGGTATTCCTGAGCCCGGTCGGGCGACGCAAACGATTTGAAGCGCGTGCCTACGAAGCGCGCCGCCGAGAGGCCGGTTTGGCCCGCCAGGCGCGCGCCTCTTTCCATCCATCCGGTTGGAATGGGTCCTTTGGGTGCCTTTTCCTTTGCCATTGCGGCTACTGTAAGGCCGTGGTCAGACGTGCGCTGCTGGCGCTGTTGGTCGGATTGTTAATGCTCGAAGCCGGAGCGATTCTCGCCGCGCCTCCTCAAGAAGCGCTCTCGCGGGCAGCAGCCGCCGGCCGGAGCATCAGGCCGTTCTCAACCTATTACGCCATGCGCCATGTTCGCCGTCTCGCCGGCAGGATCGGGCCACGCGTTAGAGGGACCAGCGCGGAGAAGCGCGCCGCGCGCTATTTCCGACGAAAGCTTCAGGACAAGGGCTACGTCACCAACGTGCAGCGCTTCGAGGTCGACGGCGGATCGTCCAGGAACGTGGTGGCGTGGTGGCCCGGCGCCCGTCGTTATCCGGTCGTTCTCGGAGCGCACATGGATACGGTCGCGGGGGCGCCGGGGGCGAACGACAACGCATCGGGCGTCGCCATCCTCATCGACATCGCTCGCGCCCTGGCGGGGCGCAGGCATGTGCGCAACGTGCGACTGGTGGCATTCGGCTCCGAGGAGTACGGCTCGAACGGCATTCATCACGTCGGCTCGCACGTGTTCGTGAAGCGTCTGGGCGAAAAGGGACGGCGCAGGCTTGCCGGCGTGGTGTCGGTGGACATGGTTGCCGACGGCCGTCCGCTAATCATCGGCACCGCGGGCATAGGCCATCCGGTGGTGGCGCGCACGTTGTACAGGCGGTTGAAGCGGGCGGGCTTCGACGTCGTCTACCGCGCGACATGCGACTGCTCCGACAACGGGCCCTTCGAGATCGCCGGTATCCCGGGCGCGTTCATGTGGAGCGGAATAGAGCCCAACTATCACGACCCCTCCGACACCGTGGCCAACATGTCGCGGCGGGACCTGCGCAGATCGGGCCGGGCCGTACGCCGCTTCGTAAAAGGCCTCGACGTGAAGACGCTGAGGCAGTTCCGGGCCACGGGCTGAGGCATCGGGGGCCGGTGGGCCGCGCCGGGTTGGCCGCTCTTCTCTTGGCCATGGGAGTGCTGGGGGCTGCGACACCTCTTCCCGGGAACCTCCGCCGCCTCGCCAGACCGCACCTTCTCAGACCGGTCTAACTGCGCCGTGTGATCTCGACGCCGCCGGAGAGATCCTTGGCGGCGCCCTGGAGGGCTATGAACCCCCAACGCCGAGGGCCGCAAGGAAACTATGCGAGAAGGCTGCGCCCCTCATCGCCGAACAGGAGGCCAGGCAAAGGGCTCTGAAGAACCCTCCCAAACCCAAACCCCGGCCCGAGCCGTCGCCTCTGTATGTCGAGGAGGGCATCAATGGACAACGTGAGGTCAACGAGGGGCCTCCCTCGGAGTTCAAGTACGAGAATCTCTGGCGGGCGTCGTGAAGAAACAAAACATCGCTGTGCTTGCGGGCGCCGAGAAGGACGACCAAACCCACGGAATCATCAGCTTTCTGGTGGGCGACCCCTTTACCGGCCTATACGAGGAGAGAGTGCTCGATGCGCCTTCTTCCAGGCCCGATCCACATCGTGTCCGCGGAGAATCCCGACATCACAGTGGTTTCTGAGTCCACCGGGGAGACGGCCGTATTCGATGCGGAAGCGAGAGCCTGGGAGTAGAGGCGGACGGGAGCGATCTTCTCCACGTTAGCAGCGCTCAGCGCTCCTTTCGTGGAAAAAGTCGTTAGCGGCCGGAAAAACGCTCCAGAAATTCCCGACCTTTGTGAGCTAGTCTGTGCCTCGGCACTATGTACCAGCTAACGGGATGGCCACGAATGAGGCAGCGGTCGGACTACAGCTTCGAATCTTCGAGTCCCCCAGACTCTGAGGAGTTGAACGTCGAGGAGGAGGCCGCTAACACGCGCATTCTGTGGGTTCGGATCGCCGCTCTGGTGGCCATCTTGGTGGCGGCTTTCATCGCAGGCTTCCTGCTCGCCCCCAGGGAGAGCTCGGACGCACGGGTCGGGGTCTTGGAGGCGGAGCTCGCGCAGTCCGAGGAAAACTCCCAACAGCTCGAGGCACAGCTTGCCGACGCCCGCCAGCAGCTCGCAGACGCCCAAGCTCAGATCGAGGAGCTGGAGGCGGCTGCGACGCCAGACGCCACCGCCACCGAGACGCCTGCCCCTACTGAGGAAGAGCGAATCAGAACCTACACGGTTCAACCCGGAGACACACTCCAGGAAATTGCCGTCGACTACTACGGCGACGTCGACTACGACGACTTCCTCGCCGAGTTCAACGGCATCGCGGACACCACCGAGCTGCCGGTCGGCTTCGATCTCGAGATACCTCCGAAGCCCGACACACCCTGACCCCCGGCCCCCCTTTGGCGCGTCGCTTCGAGATCCTGGAGCACACCGCCGACGTCGGGCTGAGGGCGTGGGGCGCCACTCTCGAGGAGCTGTTTGCTTCAGCGACCGAGGCCGTCGCTTACATCGCCGGGGCGTGGGAACCGGGCACGGGTGAGGAAATCTCTATCGAGGTGGAAGCCGCCGACCGCGAGGGACTGCTGGTCGCCTGGCTATCGGAGACCCTCTACCTCTTCGACAGCCGCGGCGGCGGGCTCGGCGGAGTGGGAGTCGCATCGATAAGCCGCGGCTCCTGCCGGGGGTGGGTAACGCTGCGGGAGCTGCAGGACCCGGACGAGGGAGTGCAGGTCAAAGCCGTCACCTACCACCAGCTCGAGGTCACTGAAGGCTCGGACGGGTGGATGGCCACCGTCTACCTCGACATCTGAGGGCGGGCCGCCGGCCCCCTGAAACCCCGCCCCTGATCTGGCTTTGTGCCAGGAAACGTGCGGATTCCGCCCCTAATCTGGCAAAGAGCCGGCTGAGGGGCGGGGAGGGACGTCGGCACCCTGAGACCCCGCCCCTGATCTGGCTTTGTGCCAGGAAACGTGCGGATTCCGCCCCTAATCTGGCAAAGAGCCGGCTGAGGGGCGGGGCTTCCCAGCCCTCAGACCGTATCGTTGCGGGCATGGAAGACCTCGGCCTGTTCGGGCCCGGCAGCATGGCGTGGCGCATCCACGGAGATCCCTCCTCGTTGATAGGGGGCCTCAGGGCCCTGTTGCTGCAAGCCCTGAACCCCCTCGCCATGGCCGTGATGGCGCAGAGCTCCAATTTTGCGCGGACCCATGGGGCCGGCTCCAGCGCACCAGCGACTACGTCATGACCACGACCTTTGGCAGTAGCCGGGTGGCTAGCGCTCAGGGGGCGCGCATCCGTGCGCTGCACTCCCGCATCACCGGTCTGGATCCCATGAGCGGACGCACCATCCGGGCCAACGACCCGAAGCTCTTGACCTGGGTGCACAACGTCGAGGTGGATTCCTTTTTGGCCGCGTACCGGAGCTACGGCGGACGGCCGACACATGCGGAATGCGACCGCTATGTGGCCGAGATGGTGACGGGTGCGGAGCTCGCCGGCCTGAGCCCCGACGACGTGCCTCACGATCTGGCGACCTTGCGCGACTACCTCGCTGCGGCGACGAATCTGCAAGCGACGCCCGAAGCCCGGCGCGGTTTGAAGTTCGTGTTGAACCCGCCCCTGCCCCCGCTGGCGCGTCCCCTCTGGGCCATCCCCGCCACCGCCGCCGTGGCGATCCTGCCCGCGCGCGCACGCAGGCTCTACCGGATCCCGTGGCTCCCCCTGGCAAGTAGTGCCGTGCGTCCCAGCACCTTCGCTCTGTGTAGAGCCATGAACATCCTGCTTCCGGGGCCGCCGATCTTGAGGGAGGCCCGCGAGCGCGCCGCGGCTGCGGCGTGACCACGGCCACCGAGCCGCGCCGAACCGGCGAGGCCGTTTGGGAGTTGCCCGTCGGCTATCGCGCCGGGATGAGGGTGCCAGGCCGCATCTTCGCCACCGAAACCCTGTTCCACAAGGCTCTCGAGGACCGCGCCGCAGAGCAGGTCGCCAACATGGCAACGCTACCGGGGGTCGTGGGCGCGGCTTGCGCGATGCCCGACATCCACTGGGGCTACGGCTTTCCCATCGGCGGGGTGGCGGCTACGTCCGTGGATTCGGATGGAGTCGTGTCTCCCGGAGGAGTGGGCTTCGACATCGGTTGCGGGGTGAGGCTCATGCGCAGCGACCTGAGCTTCGAGGAAGACCTGAAGCCCAGGCTCCATGAGCTGGTTGCGGCGCTGGGCCGGGCTGTGCCGCGCGGGACAGGGGGCCGGGGACGAATGCCGCTGGATGAAGGCGGCCTCGATCGGGTGCTGCGTGAGGGAGCGTCGTACGCAGTGAGTCGGGGAGCGGGATGGGACGAGGATGTCGAGCTCGCCGAGGGCTCCGGCCCCCTCGCCGCTCCCCAGCCCGAGCACCTGTCGGAGCGAGCGCGCGAGCGGGGTCTGGGACAGTTGGGGAGCCTCGGCGCCGGTAACCACTTCCTCGAGGTCCAGGTGATCGACGAGGTACGCGACCTACAGGCGGCGGAGGTCATGGGCCTGTTCGAGGGCCAGGTCTGCGTGATGATCCACTCCGGCTCCCGCGGGCTCGGCCACCAGACCTGCACCGACTACCTGAGGCAATTAGACCCGCTCATGCCGTCGCTCGGCTACGAGCTGCCCGATCGGCAGCTCGCCTGCGTTCCCTTCGACCATGAGCTGGCGCAAAGCTACATGGGCGCCATGGACGCAGCCGGCAACTTCGCGCGCGCCAACCGCCAGGTGCTGGCCGATGCGGCGCGCGAGGCCTTCGGCACAACGCTGTCTGCAAGCGTCAAGTCGCTCGGCCTGTCGCTGGTCTACGACATCTCGCACAACCTCGCCAAGCTCGAAGAGCACGAGGTCGAGGGCAAGCGCATGAACCTGTGTGTTCACCGCAAGGGCGCCACACCTGCGCTCGGGCCCGGCAACGCAGAACTACCCGCGGCGTACTCGGCGATCGGCCAGCCGGTCATAGTTCCGGGCTCGATGGGCTCGGCTTCGTTCCTGCTCGTGGGACGGGCTTCTCCGCAGTCGTTCGCATCCACTTGTCACGGGGCCGGGCGCGCTATGTCTCGCACCGCGGCGAAGAAAGTGATGCCGGGCGAGCAACTCAAGAAGGAGCTCGAGGCCCAGGGCATCGTGCTGGCCGGCTCGAAGTGGAAGCTGTTGGCCGAGGAGGCGCCCTATGCCTACAAGGATGCTTCGGAGGTCGTGAAGTCGTGCGAGATCGCAGGGCTTTCCAAAGTTGTCGCACGGCTGCGGCCGGTCGGGGTCATCAAAGGCTGAGGGCCGCGGAGGTTGATGGTCACCATGCACCCTCACCGGTAAAGGCCTCTGGGCCGTTAGTAATATGCACCAGCCCCTGTGAGTGGTGAGCGTCCTTGGTGCTAATTGTAAACAGAAGGTGCGTGCGGTATGGAAATTGAGTTTGATCTTCCGAGCCTGATTGCCGGCATTCGGATTGTCGGCAGGTCGCACGACTCGCTTACTCCCGCTAGGCGTTACCATAGTTCCGTTCTTGAGCCATCCGTTCTTGAGCCACAAGGAGGAGAAGGCATGAGAAAAACAGTCATAATGAGCGTGGTCCTGGGTTCGTTGTTGATCGTAGGCCAGTGCCGGGGATTGGTTCAGCAACAGAGTTGCAAGAGCGAACGTCCTTAGCGTTCGCATTAAGCACTACGGGTCGGCCGGGGATTCGGTTCAAGGAAATATCAAGATCTGGAACAAGGGCAACCCCGATAAGTATTACATCGAATGCAAGGTTGTCGCCAAGAATCGCAAGGGACGAAACATCGGCGCCGATTACCCGACCATCTACACAAAGAGGGCAAGACTTCATACTCAATATTCCCGAATAGTAGTGCCTCAATCAAGAGAGTAAAGATCCAAAATTGCTACAGGCAATACTGGTAGACGTCGGATACTTAAACGGCGGTCACTTTAGACACTGGTCTACCGTCTTCGGAGTATTTGCTGGTGCTGCAATCGAAGCCATCCCGGAACGATGTCGCCGGTGGGTCTGAGGCACTGATGAACCGCCCGGGTCAAGCGTCCTCGTCTAGAGGTGCTCGAGGTTCTCCACTATCGCTTCTTGGGTGCTGCGCGCCACGACGACCACGGCTTCCTCGTCGTGGCGATTCTCCTCTACGTGCGGTTCGAAGGGAGGGATGTAGACGTAGTCTCCCGGTCCCGTTTCGATGGCTTGCTCCCGGCCGTCCTTCTTGAACAGAAAACGCGGCCGTCCCGACACGACGTAGATACACGTCTCGGACTTCCCGTGATGATGGGGGCCGGACGAAGCTCCGGCGAGCACGTGAGTCTGCCCCATGAAGATCGCCTGCGAGCCAGCCGACGACGCAGAGATCGCGGCCAAGCGGCGCATGCCCGAGGTCTGCCCGGTGGCATCCGACAACGAGGGTGCAGCTATGTGACGAAGTGGCACGGCTTCAGCGTATCCGCCGAACTTTGTCGCCGCGACCACCTCGCGGGTGGTCGGACAGTCAAAGTTCGCATGCTTTCGCTCCTACTGGAAGATCTCGGTGGTGCAGTCGCCTCCAGGCAGGTGGATCTCGTGGGCGCGCGGCTTTCCGGGCAGGGCCGAGAAGTCGACGAAGAAGTCCGGGTTGAGCGACATGGCGCCGTCCTCTGCGATGTCGATCAACACGAGCCACGAGTCGAGGTCGGCGTAGAACTGGTTGTCCCAAGTGGAGAACAGCGAGTTGGTGGCGTAGAGCCGGCGCCCGTCCATCGACAGCTGCAACATCTGCGGGCCTCCGTCGAGCTTTGTCCCGTTGGGATGCCTTGCCTCCTCGAACAAACCCCCTAGCGCAACCGAGCCGGTGTGCTTGGGTTCCGCAGGGTTCGAGACGTCGTACTGGCGCAGGTCACCGTGAAGCCAATTCGAGAAGTAGAGGAAGCGGTCGTCCATGGAAACGACCAGGTCGGTGATCAGGCCCGGCACCGGGACCGGGAAGCCCTCGAGGTCGCGCGTCTCGATCTCGATGACCGTGTCCGCCGCCCACTTGTCCCCGTCGCGATAAAAACGCCACATCGTCGAGGACAGGGCCGCACCGACGAATCCGGTCTCTGAGTCGGGGTCGTGGAGCCAGCGGATCTCCAGAGGAATCATGCCGGTGTCGCCGAGGTCGATGGTCTGCTGCACGGTGCGCCTTTCGAGGTCCCAGAAGTGGATTGAATGGCCGTAGTTGCCGGCGGCCACATCTTCGAGATTGAATCCGGGCATGAACACCTCGGGAGCGGCCCACTCGCTCGAGAGGAAGACGTTCTTGCGCGGCTGATACCAGAAGTCGTAAGCCCACTCGGGCGCGCCGTTGGCCTCCCAGCGGCCCTTGATCTCGAAGCTCTGTGCGTCGAGAACCAGATAGCCTCCGCCCCGGCCCCCTTCTGCGTTGCCGAGCATAGACATCACCACGTTGTCACCGGGCATGCAATGGACCGTGTGCGGCGCCGACAGCCCGGTCTTCGCCTTGACCTCTTCGGGCTCGATGACTTTGACGATCTCGGGCGCCCTTGGATCCGTTGCCACGTCGACGATGTGGATGCGCGACGAGCGCACGCCGGGAACGACCAAGTGCTTGCGCTCGCGATCCTGGGCGTGACACGCCGAGCTGCAAATCTGCCAGCCATAGTGGTGAAGCTCGTCGCCGACGTTGGGCATGTCGGTGGTGTGGATGATCTGCGAATAAGTGTCCGAGGAGGGGTCGACATCGACGACTCCGAGGAAGTCGGGCCGCTCCTCGCCGGTGCCCTCGTAGAGCCCGGCCACATAGACGATGTCCTCGCGCGGAGCCTTGATCGCCTCTTGCGGAGATGCGTATCCGATGTTCGACTCTGTCATGGTGAAACCCCCTTCGAGTGCGGTCTTCGGCCGACACCAGCCTACACGGGTCAGGCCCGCTGACAGCGGGGACAGAACGTGGTCCCGCGGCCCCCCAGCACGATCTTCTTGAGCGGAGTGGCGCAGCGTGGGCAGGGTAAGCCTGCTCGCCCGTAGGCGATCAGAAAGCTAGCGTTTCTTCCCGGTTCCCCGTCGACCTTCACGTAGTCGCGAAAAGTCGTGCCCTCCCTTTCGACGGCGGCCGCGAGCACCTCTCGAACGGCGCCATGCAGCCGGGCCGCCCGCCGAGGCCCAACCCGCCGTGAGGCGGGGTGGATGCGCGCCAGCCACAGGGCCTCGTCGGCATAGATGTTGCCGACCCCCGCCACCGCTCGCTGCGACATCAGGAAGGGTTTCACGGGAGCCTTGGTGCGCGCCAGAGCAGCAGCGAAAGCGTGCACATCGAACTCGTCCGACAACGGCTCCGGTCCCAACAAGGCAAGTGTTGGAATCGCCTCGTAGTCTCCCTCGTCCACCACCGCCATACGCCCGAAGCGGCGCACGTCGCGAAACGTCAGCGTGCGCGCGTCGTCGAGCCGCAACCGCGCCCTCACATAGGGGTCGCCCAGACGGTCGAAGCCGAGCTGACCGGTCATCCCGAGATGCATGATCAGCTCGAGCCGCTGATCGAGAGGTGCAATAAGGAACTTGCCTCGCCGGAAGACCCTCGCGATCGTGCGGCCGGGGAGGCGGTCGAGGCCCATGAACTCTCTGGGAACAGAGGGGATGGGGTCGGCCCACGCATCCACGATCGTGCGGCCGGCCAGCGCAGGCTCGAGCTGGCGGCGGACGGACTCGACCTCGGGTAGCTCGGGCATATGAAGGGGCGCTAGGTTAGCCCGCCATGGCTCTCGTCCACACGATCGGGCATGGCACCAAGACCTCCGAGGAGCTGATCGAGATGCTCCAGAGCGCCGGTGTGCGCCGGCTCGTCGATGTCCGTCGCTTCCCCGGCTCCCGCCGTCATCCCCAATTCTCCCGTGCGGCGCTCGAGCACTCTCTGGGAGCGGCAGGGCTCGACTACGAATGGCGTGGCGAGGAGATGGGCGGGCGCCGCAAGGGGGCCGAGAACACCCGCCACCCGGCGTGGCGTAACCGGTCTTTTCGTGCCTACGCCGACCATATGGACACCGCCGAGTTCCGGGCCGCCCTGGAAGCGCTCGAGGAGGCGGCGGAATCCAAGTCCTCGGCGGTCATGTGCGCCGAGACCCTGTGGTGGCACTGTCATCGGCGGCTGATCGCCGACGCCCTGCTGCTGCGCGGGACCCGGGTGGTTCATCTCGTGAGCCCGGGCTCAGCCCAGGAGCACGTTCTCAATCCGGCAGCCCGGGGCGGAGACGACGGATGGCCGGTCTACGACCTGGGCGTACACCTGATCTAATCCCCCCGGGGGATGCAAACGCAGGGCTGCCCCCATAGACTTGAAGAGCCTGAACAGCTCGCAGCACCTCGGAAGGGAGCTCAGAATGGACGCTCACGAGCTACGATCCACCGCCTCCGCCCTCGTAGCGCCGGGCAAAGGCATCCTGGCCGCCGACGAGAGCACGCCCACCCTCACCAAGCGTCTGGAGAGCAACGGGATCCCGGCCACCGACGAGGCCAGGCGCTCCTACCGCAGCTTGCTCACGACTACGCCCGGTGCATCCGAGCAGATCAGCGGCGTGATCCTGTACGACGAGACCATCCGGCAGTCAACCATCGAGGGCACGCCGTTCCCCGAGCAGCTTCAGCGCGACGGCATCATCTGCGGCATCAAAGTGGATACTGGCGCCAAGGATCTCGCCGGCGCCTCCGGGGAAAAAGTGACCGAAGGGCTCGACGGGCTACGCGACCGTCTGCACGAATATAGAGAGCTGGGTGCGCGCTTTGCGAAGTGGCGCGCCGTGATTGCGATCGGCGACGGGCTCCCGAGCCCCTATTGCATCCGCGTCAATGCACATGCACTCGCTCGTTACGCGCTCCTGTGCCAGGAGGCCGGCATCGTCCCCGTCGTTGAGCCCGAGGTTCTCATGGACGGTGATCACACTATCGAGCGCTGCTATGAGGTCACTGCACAAACGCTCCATACCCTCTTCGACGAGCTGTTCTCCCAGCGGGCGATGCTCGACGGGATGTTGCTGAAGGCCAACATGGTGCTGCCGGGCAAGGACTGCTCCCAGCAGGTGAGCGCCGAGGAGGTCGCCCAAGAGACCGTCCGCTGCCTGAGAGACGTCGTTCCTGCCACGGTCCCAGGCATCGTGTTCCTTTCCGGAGGACAGAGCAGCCGTCACGCTACGGCCCACCTCAACGCCATGAACAACATGGGTCCTCATCCTTGGGAACTGAGTTTCTCGTTTGCGCGCGCGCTGCAGCAACCGGCACTTGACGCATGGAAGGGCGAGGAGTCGAACTTCGTCGCCGGACAAGACGCCTTCCACCAAAGGGTCAAGCTCACAAGCCTGGCGCGGGCGGGCAAGTACACGGCCGACATGGAACGTTCTTGAGCCCGGACGCGGTCGAGAAACGAGCGCCCGCTTCGGGGGGCGCACGGACGAAGCCGGTGATGCTCGGCATCGTCGGAGATAGCGCGGCCGGCAAGACCACATTGACGAGAGGGATCGTCAACGTGTTCGGCGCGGAACGCGTCACTGCTGTGTGCGTCGATGACTACCATCGCTATGGCCGCGAGCAGCGCAAGGAGCTCACCATCACCCCGCTCAACCCCGAGTGCAATTACATCGGGATCATGGAGCAGCACATGAGGCTCTTGGCCGCGGGAGAGCCGATACTCAAGCCGGTATACGGCCACAGCCATGGGACGCTCGAGGCTCCGGAGCTCATCGAACCGCGCGACATAGTCGTAATCGAGGGCCTGCTTCCCTTTCACACCAAGGCACTGCGCCACTGCTTCGACGTCAAGGTCTACTTGGACCCTCCCGAAGACCTGCGCCGTAGGTGGAAGATCACTCGCGACTGCACAAAGCGCAACTACGACGAGCAGCAGGTGCTGGCCGACCTAGACAAGCGGGAGCCAGACTCGGAGGCCTACATCCGGCCCCAGCGCGAGCACGCCGACATAGTGGTCCGCTTCCATCCACCCGGTCCTTCGCTCGATGTGGACGCTGCCACGCTGGACGTACGGGTCGTGTTGAGACCGGTCCTTCCGCATCCCTATCTCATGGAGCTGGCAGAAAAGACGCGTGTCCGTTCTTTTGAACCCATTCGGATCTCGCTGGCGCGCGACGGCGGCAAGCCCGCCGACGTCATGGAGGTTCAGGGCTCGATGCCGTCAGATGTTTCCGCCACCGTGGAGGAGATCATCTGGGAGGGCATGGGACTGGACGGTCATGACCTCCAGCGCGATGCGATCGGAAGCTTTCAGGACGGCGAGAAAATGCGCCGTTCCGAGTCGTTGGCCCTCACTCAGCTCTTGTTGGTAGCCCAAACGGCGAGCGCCAAGGACAACCACTAGTGGAAATCGCGACGCTTATCAATCGCTCGGTGGTGAGCCTCGAGCCTTCCCGCAGCCTACGGCTGGCGGCAGAGCGGATGGCAGAGCATGGGGTGGGTTCGATAGTAGTTGCGTCGGAAGGCGAGGCGCCCGGGATCTTTACGGAGCGCGATCTGTTGTTTGCGCTGGCCGGCGAGGCCGATCCAAACACGAGCGCCATCGAGTCCTACATGACCAAGAACGCCTTCACTCTCGCTCCTTCTGTGGACGCCGTGCAGGCTGCAACTCGCATGCACGGTGAAGGCTTCAGGCACCTGATCGTCATCAACGACGACCATACGGTTGCCGGAGTGCTGTCGGTCAGGGATCTGCTCGGCGCTGTGCTCGAGCAAATCAGCGAAAAGAACATCGGCGAAGACTCTAACGACGAAGACGCTGAGAAGGCGACACGCGTGAGACGGGTCGGAGACTGCATGATCCCAGACGTAATCTCCGTGTCCCTCAAGACGAACTTGGACAAGGCTGCCCAGGCGATGATGGAGCGGCGGGTCGGCGCCGCAATTGTCATGGACCACGATCGCGTTGCCGGCATCGTCACCGAAAGAGACCTGATGCGAGCCGTCGCCAACGGACTCGTACCATGGACGACGCCCGTGGGCGACTGCATGACCCGCAAGCCTCGCACCATCACTCCGTTTACCACCGCCGGTGCGGCTCTGTCCCTCATGATGGCCCACGGCTTCCGTCACCTTCCGGTGATGGAGGATGGAGAACTCGTCGGCATCGTCAGCATGAGAGCCCTCGCTTCGGGGTGACGCCCCCCTGTTGACGACCCTGCACGAGAGAATCTTCAAGTAGCCATCGGCCGGCCTGACTTTCGCTCGCGGCGGTGGCAAATGTCCGCGGTTCGCTTCTACCCACAGATTCTTGTGTGCAAGTGTCCACGGTTCGCTTCTACCCCCTGGGCCGGGCGCGACCTTGTACTTAAGTGCGGCCGCCTGCGGCGATCCGGCCGCAATGACAGACGGTCGCTCGACACTCGAGAACGGCGAGGTGCTTGCCAAATCACCATCGTAGGGTGCACCACTTGAACAAGTGAGAAGGACGAAAGGAGAGCCGTGGGAACAGCCAGCTTGATCCTCGCGGCTACAGCCGTCTTCGTCCCCGGTCTGCTTGCGAGCAGCGCGCTGTACCGCCCCGGCCGGATGAGTCTGCCCGGCAGATTGGCGCTCTCAGTGGCGTTGGGATACACGATCTCGAGCGTCCTCGCGTTCGCGCTTGCGCTCACCAACATCCTGGAGCCGACCCTCTTTATTGTTCTGTTGGGTGCAGTCTCCGTGGCCACAGGAATCGTCGCCGCTAAAGGCGGGGGGTTAAGGGCACATCTGTCGGCGATAGACCAAGAGGTGCGCGGGGAGCCGTGGACGCTCGTGGCCGGACTCCTGGTGGTTGTTCTAATCGCCGCCATCAAGCTGCCATTGTCTGGCCTTCAGAATCTCGGATCCACCACGCCTTTTCGATATTGGGCCGATGCGCTCGAAGTGGCGGACTCGGGACAGATCCCCGAGCAGTCGCTGCAGTGGGGCCGCATATACGCGCCGACCATCAACAAAGTGCTGTTGAACTCTTTCGGAGCAGGCATGAGCTTTGTGATGCCGGATGCTCCCTTTCCGGCCATGGATGCTCTGACTTGGCTGGCAGCCATTGGGGTAAGCGCCTCCTTCTGGTGGTTCGCGCGGGAGCTTGGGATGCGGTTGACCGCTCCTTTACTTCCCCTGGTGACCTTGATGAACACCATTTTCAGATCGGAGATGACCAACGATCTCAATTACTTTCGAGCCGAGTCGTTCGGGCGCCTGATTGCGTTCAGCGCCCTTGCGGTTGCCCTTCGGGCCGCGCGCGCTGGAGAGGGCAGACGGGACATCGTGCTCGCAGGTGTGTTGTTCGGCGTGTCCGCGGGCACCCATCTGGTGCCGACGGCCGTCGCGCTCGGAATCCTTCTCTGGTATGGGCTGTTCCTGGTCGCTCAAGCTCGAAGTGTGAATGGATTCATAAGACGAGTGGTACCAGTCGTTTGTCTGGCCGGAATAATCGGACTGCTGGTTCCATGGCTGGCTCGGGGGGATCTTGCATTTCAGGCCGCCGCCGGCAGCAATCAATACACAGGCGTCGGTGGCTACGACCCCACGGCCCTCTTCACCACGGGAGAACAGAGGCGGTTCGCGCCCAGCTCCCGCGCCTTTTACGAACCGGCAGACGACTTGTTGAGGAAGCACGTTGAGGACGCAATCGGCCTAGGCCTAGAGAACCCTTATCTCTATCTGCTGGGGGGATTGCTTGCCGCGATCTTGCTGGCGGTGACCGTCCCTTTGTCGCTCAAGCCAGTTCCGCTAGTTGCCATGGGGCTTGCCGCAAATCTCATCCTCGTCACACTTGCCTTCTCCTACCTCTACGATGCGTTCGTTCCGGCTAACTTCGGCGCGCGCCGGCTAGCAGACTATGCCGCTCTGCCGGTGATCCTGTTATTGCTGTCTGCGATTGAAGCCGCACTCATGCTGTGCAGCAGGGTGGACGTCCGTGCGCCGATGGCGGCGGGCGCCGGTATCACGGCCGTAGTCGCCCTGCTGCTCCTTACGGCCATGCTGCCGCTCCCCGGACCTCGGCCATGGCAACTGCGAAACATCGAGTATCTAAACGAGATCCGCAGCTCCCTTCCCTGCGACGCGCGCATCCTCTCCAACCGGCGCACCGGAGGCACCATCCAGGTTCTTACGGGGAGAACCGGCATCCTCGAGGGAATGGGCCCTCACTTGCGCCCGCAGATCCTGCGGGAGACGGTAGAACTGCTTCTGGATGCCAACCGCTTCTACCAGCGCCCCACCCCCAACGTCGATTTTCTCGAGCGGCGAAAAGCCGACTATGTCCTGCTCGTCCATCGCCGCTTTGACCCGACCCTGAGAACCGTTGAGGCCAACTTTCGGATCTTCGACGACCTGGCTTTTCTCGAACTCGTGACACAAACGCCAGACGCTGATCTGTATCGCGTGCTCGGCCTCGACAAAGACGCAGATGCCCCTCGCCCGGATGACTTCCCCGGCTTTCGATGCGGTCGAGCTCCACTCGTTTATTGATGCCGAATCATGGTGGGAAACTCTTCCGGTGAATCAAGCCACAGTCAACACTCGAGCGATCAACCGGAGCCGGCCGCTTGCGAAGGGAGCCGCGCTGCTGCGAGAAAACGTCCTCTTCACGACGCTGTTCGCCGTGGGGGCGCTTCTGCGCATCGTCGTCTTCTTCACCTATCAGCCTGCTCTGCTTCTTCAGAGGGACACGATCGCGTTCCTGAGACAGGCGCTCAAGGGATCTGCCTCGGGCTTGCGGCCCTCTCTCTATCCCACCTTACTCAAACCGGTTTTGGCGCTGAACAACCTTGCCCTCGTCCCGTTCATCCAGCACGCGTTGGGGCTCGGCATCGCCCTGCTCCTCTACATCTTGCTGAGACGGCTCGGAGCGAGCCCGACCTTCGGCGCTCTCGGTGCCGCTCCGATGCTGCTCGACGGCTATCAGCTCATCATCGAGCAATACGTGCTCACGGAGACGTTATTTGTCGCGCTGGTCGTCTCGGCCGTCGCCGTTCTGCTGTGGCGAGCCCAACCGCACCCTGCGGCTCTCGCCGGAGTCGGCGCCCTAGTGGCGCTCTCTGGGCTGACTCGCTTCGTAGGGCTCGCGCTAATCGGACCGGTCTTGCTCTTCGCCGTTATTCGGCGCTTCGGATGGCTGAGAGTCTTTTGTCTCACGCTCGGCTTCGTCCTCCCGGTGGTCACCTACGGAACCTGGTTCCGGGTGGCAGAGGGCAGCTGGGGATTGACAAACCGCAACGGCTTCATCCTGTACGGGCGGGTGGCGAGCTTTGCGAGCTGCGAGGGCGTCGAGGTTCCACCGTCTCAGAGAGGCCTCTGCATCGAGCACGCCTTGGGGCAAGGGTTCGCCAATAGAGGTTTCTGGGCCCTGGACGTGCCTCAAGAGTTGATCGACTTGCCCGACGCGAACCACGTCTTTTTGAGCTTCTCCCGCCGCATGATCCTCGCAAAGCCGCTCCAGTACGCAAACGTGGTCGGCCACGACTTCCTGCGTTTCTTCGCCGCCCGCTCCCCGTCCAGCCAGGAACCCTACGTCGCCCGCTGGCGCTTTCCTCGGAAACTGGAAGACGCCGACCCCCACCCGGTGGTGAGGGCACTGGGGGGCTCCGCACCTCCCCGGCTGGAGCTAGCCGAGTTCCGCATCGCACCGGGCCCCGCAGCCGCCCTGCGCCTCTACCAAGGCGTGATCTACACCTACGGCCCTCTGCTGGGCGCTCTGCTCATCGCCGGGCTAGCAGGCTCATGGGCTTTCGGCCGAAGGTGGCGGGATGATCACCAGGGAGTCGCGTGCCTCCTTCTCAGCCTGCTCGGCGTGGTCGTGCTGCTAGCGCCCGTAGTGACGACCGTCTATCACTACCGCTACGTCCTTCCTGCGCTGCCGCTGCTGGGCGCCGCCGGAGCCCTCGGAGCCACCCGGCTCACAAAAAGGCGCCGCCAGGCGCCGAGTCTGCGATTCCCGCTGCTGTTGTGACCCGCCCGTAGCGAGTGGGACACTGAGACCATGGCCCTGAGGATCTTCGGCGCCGTCGTCGCCCTGCTGCTGGCCGTCTTTGCGATAATCCGCTATCGCAAGGGCCAGCTCCGACGCGGCGAGCTCGTGGCCGCCCTCTTCGTGGTCCTGGGACTCACCATCGCGGCGCTGGCACCGAGAATCTTCGACTCCTTTCTTACCCCCCTTGGGTTCAAGCCCGGCCAAGAACGGGCGCGAATCATCGGTCTTCTCGTGCTCTCGAACCTGTTCACATTGGCACTCGTGTTCCGAGGGTTCTCGCGCGAAGACCAGCTTTCCGACGAGATCGGGGACCTGGTCGATTACATGGCTCTGCGGCGGCTGGAGGAGGAGGGAGTGGCTCCGGCCGACGGCGCCTGCGTGGTCGTTCTGCCGGCGTTCAACGAAGCCGATAACCTCCCGACCGTTGTGGGCGAGATCCCGACCATTGTCGGCGGCCTGCCGGTGGTGCCGATCGTGGTCGCCGACGGCTGCACCGATGAGACGGAGGCAACCGCACGGGCACTGGGGGCAGCAGTGATCAGGCGGGACCTGCGACGAGGGTCGGGGGCCGCGGTGCGGCTCGGATACCAGGCGGCGCTGCGGACCGGGGCCCGGATCGTGGTGACGATCGACGCCGACGGCCAGCACGATCCTTCAGAGATGGAACGGCTCGTGACCCCTCTGCTCGAGGGGGAGGCCGACATGGTCCAGGGCTCGAGGACGCTGGGAAGCTTCGAGGTCGAATCGAGCGTAAGAAAGCACGGCGTGATGCTCTATTCCAAGCTCCTCACCGCCCTCTCGCGCACCTCGGTCTCGGACCCCTCGAACGGCTATCGAGCGGTCACCGCCGAAGCCCTCCAGCGGCTCGACCTACGCCAGGACCAGTTCTATGTGTCCGAGATGATCCTCGAGGCAGCCCGCCGGGGCCTGAGGGTCTCGGAGGTCCCGATCACGTTGCGACGGCGCGCCTCTGGACTCACGAAAAAGCCGACCACGATGCGCTACGCGTGGGGCTTCACCAAGGCGATCGCCCGCACCTGGCTTCGTCAGCCCCCGGGCAAGAGGGTCTCGCACAGCTCTCCGCGCTGGGTGTCGAACTCGGCGGGGCTCGCGCTCAAGGTGGAGGCCGACGACCCCGGACCGGAGACCCGTTCATCCTCCGGCCCCTCCTGAGCCAGCCCGGGCCGGGACCCGCCCCGGATTCGGCTCTTAGCCAGATAAGGGGCGGATTCCGCCCGATTTCTGGCACAAAGCTAGATTTGGGGCGGGGGGGACCTACGCGCAAACTTCAGCGTGGCCACTTCCGTCAAATGGGTATATCCCGTCCACCTGACGAAAGGAGTTGCGGATGAGAACGAAACTGAGCAGCTGGGTCCTGGCTGCGGCCTTGGCGCTGCCGGGCGGCGCTCTGGTGGCGTGCGGAGAGGCCAAGGAGGCCGTCAACGACGCCGGCAACAAGGTCGAGAAGGAGGCCGGCGAGGCCGGCGAGAAGATAAAGAAGGAGGCCAACAAGGCCAAGGACAAGGCCACCGACTCGGACGGAGGCAACGAGGGCTACTGACGCTTTCTCGGTTTTGAGCGCCTCTCGGTGCGGTTTTCCGCACTCTGGCGCCCCTAAAAAACGTTTTGAGCGTCTGTGCGTGCCGTTTTGGGCACTCTGGGGCCCACAAAACCGACGGCTAGGTGGTCAGGTAGTAGTCCTCGTCGACATCGTCCCACTCCAGATCGATCACGCCCTTGGCTGCGGCGGCCTTCACGAACTGCAAAAAGCCCCCATAACCGAATTCCTTCTCGGAGAACGTCGGCTGACGCCTGCGAAGCTCGTTCTTGAGCCCTGACAGCATGGGGGATCCGTTCTTCTGCTCAAGCTCCTGGACCACCTCCCGCAACAGCTCGAATGCGTGCGCCTGGCCCCCGCCGTTGGACGGAAAATCGACGGTGGGGTCACCCTCGGCCGAGCCGCTGCGTAGCTCGACGACACTCGAGTCTTGGAGGTGGGTCATGAGCTCCCCCCACGTCCGGAAGCCGTAGTCGCCCTCCGAGAAGGTGGGGTCTTTTCTCTTGATCGCCCGCTTGATACTCGAGGACAACACGGGAGCATTCGAGCTGCGCTGCAGGCCTCCGAGAGTGCTGGTCACGAGTCGCGAGATCTCGGATAGCTCTGACCCCTGCGCCTCCTCGGGCTCGTCGGGCTTGCGGCGCTTGCGAGGAGCAGACCGTACGGTGCCGGGGCCCAACAGGCGCTCGTAGAAGAGGAACTCGTCGCACGCGCCCGGGAGCAGCTCGGAGGTTGAGCCCTCGACTCCCACCCCGATCACGCGCTTGTTGAGCTCTCGGAGCTTGAGCACCAAGGGCGTGAAGTCGGAATCTCCCGAGCCGACCACGAAGGTGGTCACGAAATCCCGTTGGAAGGCGACCTCCAGTGCGTCCACCGCAAGCTTGATGTCGGCGGCGTTCTTTCGCACCATGCCCGCGCGCTGAGGAATCTCGATCATCTCGATCCGTTGCGAGAGAAGGCCCTGCCTGTAGTCGGAGAAGAGATTCCAGTCGGCATAGGCCCGCCTTGCCACCACCCGGCCCCGTTCGGTGAGGGCGTCCATGATGACCGCCATGTCGAGCTTCTCCCCCCGGTCCCGTGCGCCCAAAGCAAGGTTCTCGAAGTCGAGAAACAGTGCTATGCGCTCTTCGTCGTCTGCCATCAACGCGCCTTCATCTCGGCTGCACCTCTTCGCTCTCTGTCATTCCCGCAACGTGGCACCTCTGCCATGCCCTTCACCCCCCAGCTCCACTTCTTCGATGTAGGGCGGGAGATCCGAGGACCTGACCGCGATCCTGCCCTCGGCAACTGCAAGCACCGCCTCACCGGCCAGCTCACGGCGCCATCCTCGCAGTATGCGGTAGTCGTTCTCCCTCAGGGAGCCTGCCACGATGAAGGACAGCAACGACTCCAGCTCGGAGCGGGTGGCGACGAGCTCGGTGGCGACCCCTGCATCCTCGCAGCGTGCCCTGACCACCGCGTCGGCCAGGGAGCTCAGCAGGCGGGCCCTCCTTTGGATCACACGTGAGGGGGCCGGACGCTCGGCCTCGATGGGATGGGAGCGGCCCTTCGCGATCGCCTCCAGCAAGGCCTTCTGAGAACGCTCGGCCTCCTTGGGGCTCAGGCCCCGAATCGCTTCGAGCCCCCTGAGGTCCTTGGGGGCGCGCCGGGCGATCTCTACAAGAGTCGGGTCCTTGATCACCCAGCCCCGCGGCAGATCGCGGCGGGACGCGCTGCGCTCACGCCACGCTGCCACCTCGCGCAGGACACCGAGCCGGTTTGGGCTCAGGCTCCCCCTCCCGGCCACCCGGCGCCACGCCTGCTCGGGATCATTCTCGTAGGCGGAGGTCTGCTCGAGCGGGCCCATCTCCTCCTGCGCCCACGTCAGACGGTGGCGTTCCTGCAGCTCGGATTCGAGGCGGCCGGCCACCTCGAGGAGATAGGCGACGTCGTCTGAGGCATAGCGCAGCTGCGCCTCGGTCAGGGGCCGCCGGCACCAGTCGGAATAGGACTCCCCCTTCTCGAGGGCTCGGCCGGCGACGGCCTCCACGAGTCGTCCGTAGGGAAGGGAGGCGCCGTAGCCGAGGAAGCCGGCCGCGATCTGGATGTCGAACACGTTGGCAGGCACGGCCCCGAAGCGGTCGAAGAAGAGCTCGAAATCCTGCTTGCCCGCATGGACGATCACCTGAACGGAGGGATCGGAGACCAGCTCGGCGACCGCCGCCACATCGAGGCCCGAGACCGGGTCGACTATGAAGATCCCCTCGGGCGTGGCGAGCTGCACCAGGCAGAGCCGGGCACGATAGGTGCGTTCTCGCAAGAACTCGGTGTCGAGCCCGACGCATCCGGAGGCCCGCGCGCCGACAACTGCGGCCTCGAGCTCGGCGGCGGATGAGATGACCCGGGGGAGCTCGCTCAAGAACCGGTGAGGCCAAGCTCGCGCGCGATCAACACTCGCATGATCTCCGAGGTCCCTTCGCCAATCTCGAGAATCTTCGAGTCTCTGAAGTGACGGCACACGGGAAACTCCTCGATGTAGCCGTAGCCTCCATGAATCTGCACGGCGTCGCGCGCGGCATCGACCGCGCTCTCAGATGCAAAGAGCTTGGCCATACAGGCTTCCTTCCTATAGGGACGCCCTTGCTGTTTGAGCCATGAGGCCCGGTAATAGGAGCCTCGGGCGAGCTCGACCTTCATCGCCATGTCGGCGAGCTTGAACTGGAGGCCCTGGAAGGAGCCGATCCGGCGCCCGAAGGCGGTCCTCTCCGAGGCGTAGCGCAAACTCTCGTCGAGGCACCCCTGGGCCAGGCCGACCGCGAGCGCCGCGATGGCGATGCGGCCGTCGTCGAGGATGCGCAGGAAGTTGCTAAAGCCCTCACCTCTGTTCCCCAGGAGGTGATCCTCTGGTACCCGGCAGTCGCTGAACGAGAGCTCATGAGTGTCCGAGTGCCACCATCCCATCTTGCGATAGTCCTTGGAGACCTCGAAGCCCTCGGTCCCCGAAGGGACGATGAATGCGGAGATCTCCTTATCGCCTTCATTCGTTCCGGTCACGGCCGTGACGGTCACGAACGAGGTGATGGCCGTTCCGGAGTTCGTGATGAACGATTTCGAGCCATTGATCAGCCAGTGGCCGTCGCTCAAGCGGGCCGAGGTTCGGGTGGCACCGGCATCAGAGCCGCCGCCCGGCTCGGTCAGGCCGAACCCGGCAAGCGCTTCCCCCGCCGCCAGAGGCGGCAGCCACCTGCTCTTTTGCTCCTCGGTGCCGAAGAGATAGATCGGCATTGCGCCGAGCGAGACCGCCGCCTCCAGCGTGATCGCCAGGGAGGAGTCGACCCGGGCGATCTCCTCGATGGCGAGGCAGAGAGTGAGGAAATCGGCGCCCGAACCCCCGTACTCCTCGGGGAAGGGCAGCCCGAAGAGCCCCAGCGCCGCCATCTGCTCGACCGCCTCCAAAGGCAGCTCGTGGGACTCGTCCCACGCCTCGGCTCGGGGCCGGATGACGTCGTCCACGAACGAGCGCAGGGACTGAACGAAATCACGCTGCTCCTCGGCGAGGTCGAAATCCATTGCCGACAGGTTACCGAGAGGGGGCCGGGCCGCGGTTCCCAACCTTGCGGCCGTGACCACCCGTGAGGTGGTTGGGGACACAAAGTTCGGCTGGGCCGGCGGGTGGTGAAAAGCGGACCGAGGACGTTTGACCCCCCAAAATGGTGCTGAAAAGCGGACCGAGGACGTTTGACCACCGACAGGGGGGGCTAAAAGCGAGTCACCGACCAATGCAGGTTCCCGTACTCGCCGGCCGGGGGATCCACCTGTCGGATCACGACCGTGGGTCGAAAGCCCCCTCCTCGGTTGCGCCTGTCCCAGCGCTCGGCGAGCTCGGCGTAACGGATGCGCAGATCGTTTGAGCTGCGCTCGGGATCGTCATACCCCGCCAGCCTGGCGCCCGATAGCTGCCACAGAAGAAAGGCGAGACGGTCGCCGCCGTCGCCTTGGACACGGACCACGTCGCTCGGGCTCAGACGCGCTGCGGCCGTGCGGGCGAAAGCGTCGGGCGCAAGATCGGGCCGATCGTAGGTGAAGCCCTGGAGATTGCCCTCGAGCAGCTCGGTCATGCGCGCGGAGGCGAGCCATACTGAGAGCGAGCCCACCCCAACCAGGAGGGCACCTGCGGACAGGGCGGCCGCACGGGAGCGAGATGACAAGCGCATCGAAAGCTCGGCCAACGCCACTCCCGCCAGGGCTGCCGCCAGGAGATGGGCAACCGGCCACACGCGGCCCTGATGCAGCAGCGTGGAGTTGCCGGCGAACCGTAGCCCCAGCGCGTCTCTCAGCGCCGCCGCCAGCAGCAGCCCTCCTGTGGCGGCGCACAACCACGGCACGAGGGCTCTGGGACCTCTCGACAACCACAGCCCGGCGGCAGCGAGGGGCAGCAGCAGCCCCCAGGATCCGAGTGCGGTTCCGAGCGCCCACTCGACCCCGAGCCTGGGCGTGAGGTCGACGAACCCCCCGTAGCGAATGAAGTCGGCCGCTACCGGTCCCGCCCACAGACTGACGACGAGCAGGGCAGCTAGCGAGACCGTAACTGCGAAGCGCAGCCGGTTGGGGGAGCGCAGGGCGCAGACGGCGGCCCACACAGCTCCGCCGAGGAAAAGAGGTGCGCTGATGAGACCGGTCAGCCCCAAAGCGATCCCGGCCGCGATCCTCGCCCCGATGGCCGGCCGCCGCACGGCGGTCACCAGGAGCATTCCGGTCAGGGCGAGCAGCACTAGAGCCAGCTCGCGCGGGAGGGCTGGGGGCAGGAGCGCATAGGCGCCGTTGGGAGAGGCCACGGTGAGGTCGGCGCCGTGGCGGGCCTGACCGGGAACCGTGGACAGGTATGGCTCCCGGGTCGCCACCCAGCCGAAGCCACCGATGAGCGCAACAGCCGCCGCGGCTCCCCAGCCCGCGTCCGGGCGCACCCGACGAGCGATGCAAGCGGCCCCCAGCGGCAGCGCGAACACGAGCAACAGGTGCCAGGCGTCGTGAGCATCCAGGGCGTCGGAGCCGGGAACGAGGCGAGCAGTGGTCGCCAGCACCGCATGCCAGCCCCACGGATAGGCGTTGCGGGCCTCAGGGGCCGGGCCCGTGGGAATCGCTTGCCCGCCCAAGAGTTGCTCGGTCCAGCCCAGGTGCCAGGGTGTGTCCCCGGTGCGGGCGCCGGTGCCGCCGCGCAGTACTGGAACGATGAACGCGAGTGTGAGGACGGCTGCGAATAGCCCCACGCGCAGCCACGGGATACCCACCGGCCGCCGGCCGCGCAGCAACCCGTAGACCAACACCCCAGCGCCGATTACGGGCACGATCGCGGCGACACCGAAGGTGGCCCCGCCGGTGACGAGGTTCGTGATCATGAGGACGACTGCTAGAGCGACGAAACTCCCGATCGCCCCGAGGGCGCGCTCTGGGAGCCCGATCTCGTCCGGGACGTCACTTCGAAAAATCGCTCGCAGCAACCCCTCAGCGCACACCCACCCCACGACGACCACCAGGGCGGCGAGGCCGAGAATGCGGATCAGGTCGGGGCCGCTCACTTCTTATCCACGCGATCCTCCAGCGGATCGCTCATCCCTTATCCACGCGATCCTCGAGCGGATCGCTCATCCTTATCCACGCGATCCTCGAGCGGATCGCTCATCAGCTCGGCCACTACGCCGCCCGCCGGCACCGTCTCTCCCGCGACCACGGCCACCCGCGTGACCTCCGCCTCTCGAGGAGCGCACACCACGGTTTCCATCTTCATGGCCTCGAGTCTCACGAGCGCGGCCCCCGCCGCGACCCTGTCGCCTTCCGCCACCAGGACCTCCAGGACGACCGCCTGCATCGGCGCCAGCACGACACCTCCACCCGGCGAGCCGCTGGCCTGAGTGGCCGCGGCCGCCATGGCCGGGTGCCACAGACGGGCGGGCCGCCCTGACACGACCACCACGCCCGCAATCTCAGCCCTCGGGGCCGCGGCGGGCTCGAAGCGGGCCGCCAACTCCCCGACCGTGGCGGTCGTGTGAGAGCCGGCCAAGAAAGACTCATCCGCAAGCATCACAAGGTGGGCGGAGATCGTCGTGGGCATGCCCTCGATCACGAAATCGTCGAGCGCCCTGCGCATACGGCGCACGGCCTGTTCCCGGTCGGAACCCCACGTGACGAGCTTTGCGATAAGGGAGTCGTAGGCAGCAGGGATCTCGTCGCCGGCCCGATAGCCGGAGTCGACCCTCACCCCGAGCCCGGCGGGCTCGTGGTAGCCGATGATGCGTCCGGGGGCCGGGGTGAAGCCTGTAGCGGGGTCCTCGGCGTTGATGCGGCACTCGATGGCGTGGCCGCGCGGCCGCACGTCGCCGAGGCATGTTTCTCGCCATTCGCCCGCTGCGATCAGCAACTGGCAGGCGACGAGGTCCAGCCCGAAGATCTCCTCCGTAACGGTGTGCTCGACCTGGAGCCGGGCGTTCATCTCGAGGAAGTAAAAGGACTCGGTCGCAGGATCGACCAGCATCTCGACGGTGCCCACTCCGACGTAGCCGCAGGCCCGGGCGAAGGTCACCGCCGCAGCCCCCATCTCGGGCTCCAGATGGCGAAACCGAGCGGGCGGCGTCTCCTCCAAAAGCTTCTGATTGCGCCGCTGCAACGAGCAGTCCCGCACACCCAGCCACTGCGCCTCGTCGGACGTGGGGGCGAGGATCTGGACCTCGAGGTGCTTGGAGGCCGGGAGGAAGCGTTCGACGTAGACCTCCGAGGAGGAGAAGTAAGCCTGCGCCTCTCGCCGGGCCTGATCGAAAGCACCAGGCACGTCTTCCAGCGAGTGGGCCACCTGGAGGCCCCGGCCCCCGCCCCCTCCTGCTGCTTTGATCGCCACCGGCAGCCCCACTCTCTCGGCGAGCTTGACGGCGGCGGCGTGGTCTGGGCAGGGTTCGCTGCCTCCGGGCACCGTCGGGACCCCCGCATCGACCGCCAGCCGCCGCGCCCTGAGCTTGTCGCCCGACGCCCGCAGCGCCTCCACGGGAGGGCCGATGAAAGTGATTCCCGCCGCCGTCACCGCCTCGGCGAACGAGGCGTCCTCGGACAGGAAGCCGTAGCCGGGATGGATGGCCTCGGCCCCCAACTCGTGCGCCGCCTCGATAAGTGCGTCCGAGTTGAGGTAGGTGTCGGCGGGAGCGCCGCCTTCGAGGCGGACCGCTTCGTGCATCTCTGAGACGTGGAGGGAGCGTCGGTCGAGGTCCGAGTACACGCCCACCGGTGTCACGCCGAGCTCACGGCAGGTGCGGGCGATCCGGACCGCGATCTCCCCCCGGTTGGTGACCAGCACACGTTTGAACATCAGTGCTTAGCGATTGCGCCAGCGAGGGTTGCGCTTGTCATTGAAGGCGGCGACGCCCTCGGCGCGGTCCTCGGTGACGATCACCCGGGCCCAGGCCTCGTTCTCGAGCTCCAGAGCGCGGGCCAGCGGCTCGCTCCACGATGCCTCGATGAGGCGCTTCGCCTCCCGAACCACCACCGGCGACGAGCCGCACACCTCCCGGGCCAGTTCGAGGGCGGAGGCTTGCAGCTCGGCGGCGGGGACGATGCGAGTGGTGAGCCCCATCTCGTGGGCCTCCAAGGCCTCCAGACGGCGGCGGGTGTAGACGATCTCCTTGGCACGGCGAACCCCCACCATGCGGGCCAGCAACAGCGTCCCCCCGCCGGCCGGGAGCAGCCCCACGCCTGCTTCCGGAAGTCCCATGCGGCACCCCTCGGCGGCGACCATGAGATCGCACGACAGGGCCAGCTCGAAGCCTCCTCCGAGCGTCCAGCCGAAGACCGCAGCGATGCTCGGCTGGGGAAGCTCTCTGAGGGCCTGGAACATTCCCGAGATCTGGCGCCTGTTCGAGTACCAGTCGTCGATCTCGAAGCTGCCCCGTTCCTTCAAATCGGCCCCCACACAGAAGGCCTTGTCGCCCGCCCCGGTGAGCACGGCAACGAGGATGTCGGGGCGCGAGCCGACCTCTCTGAGAACCTCGCGCAGGGACTCGGCCACGCCCGAGGAGATCGCATTAAGAGCCTCGGGACGATCGAGTGTGATGACACCGATGTCGTCCTCGACTTGCAGCGTGACCAGGCTCATACGGGAGGGACACCTCGCAAGCCGCGCGCGCGCGCCGAGTTGACATGAAGCGCGCTGAGGCGGCGGGAGATCTCGGCTCTCAACTCGTCGGGCTGGACCACCGCATCGACCACGTTGTCCGAGGCAAGGCGGACGAGGTCGATGTCTGACGAGTACTCCGCGCGCTTGCTCGCCACGAAGGTGGCGCGCTCGTCGGCATCTTCGATGGCGTGGATCTTGTTGTAGTAGACCGCGCTGACCGCGGGCTCCGGCCCCATGACCGCTATTCGTGCGGTCGGCAGCGCGATGGTCGCGTCGGGCTCGAAACCCGGTCCCGCCATGGCGTAGAGACCTGCTCCATAGGCCTTTCGAACCACCACGCACAACTTCGGCGTGGTGGCCTGAGAGACCGCCGTGATCATCTTTGCGCCGTGCCTGATGATCCCTCCGCGCTCGACATCGGTACCGATCATGAATCCGGGCACATCAGCCAAGAACAGCAGCGGCAGATTGAACGCGTCGCACAGCCAGATGAAACGGGCGGCCTTGTCGGCCGAGTCGATGAAGAGAACGCCCCCCTTCTGCTGCGGCTGGTTGGCAACGATGCCCACGGCGCGGCCCTCGATGCGAGCCAGCCCGGTGATGAGCTCCGGAGCGAAACCGGGCTTGATCTCGAACAGGGACTCCTCGTCGACGATACCGGCGATCAGCTCGAACATGTCGAAGACGCGGCTCTCGTCATCCGGGACGACCCTCGAAAGCGAGCCGCGAAAGGCAGGGGGCCGGGCCTCCAAGCTCGGCGCCGCGAGCTCGTAGGACTGCGGGAAGTAGGAGAGGTAAGCGCGCGCGGCTTCGATCGCCGCTTTGTCATCCGACACCAACAAGTCGCCGCAGCCGGAGACCTCGCAGTGCATGCGCGCCCCGCCCATCTCCTCGAGCGTGACCTTCTCTCCGACGACTTCCTCCGCCATGCGCGGCGAGCCCAGGTACATCGAGGCGTTGTGCTCGACCATGAACACGACGTCGCAGAACGCGGGGATGTAGGCGCCGCCGGCCGCCGAGGGGCCGAACAGGCAGCAGATCTGCGGGATGTGCCCGGACGCCTGGACCTGGTTGTAGAAGATCTTTCCGGCCCCCCGCCGTCCGGGGAAGAGGTCGACTTGGTCGGTGATGCGGGCGCCGGCGGAGTCGACGAGATAGAGGATGGGGTGGGAGTGTTTGCGGGCGAGCTCGATGATGCGGATGATCTTCTCGACCGTTCGAGCGCCCCACGAACCTGCCTTGACCGTCGCGTCGTTGGCCATGACCGCCACCGGGCGACCGTCGATGCGGCCCACCCCGGTAACGACTCCGTCGGCGGGGAGATCACCGCTCAGGGCATTGACCAAGAGCCCGTCCTCGGCGAAGCCGTCCATCGAGTCGAGCAGCAGCGCGAGCCTCTCGCGCACGAACAGCTTGTTCTGCTCCACCAGCCGAGAGTGGTATTTCTCGGCCCCCCCTTGCTCGGCGCGCGAGGAGAGCTCGGCGAGGTTCGAAAGCCGGGGGCCGGGATCGGTCATCGTGGCGGTCGATCCTAGCGTCGAGTGGTGGCCAGATGCTCTATATGGTCATTTAGCCACCACTCGGCATCCGGTCTAAGTGCTCCGCACCGGAAATACGGTGCGCACCGAGAGCGCCACTGCGCCCCGGTTCGCCAGGCGCGAGGAGCGCTGCGTACCTGGAAGGTACGTGAGCGACAGATTGAATCCCAATTCCAACCTCGGCGGAGCCGTGGAACGCCGCGAGCGGGGATGCAGAGGCGTTCGAATGCCACCGTA
>DASRPA010000284.1:0-6513 GCA_035646635.1 Actinomycetota bacterium
GTTGACTACGAGGACGTGATGGCGGTGGTGGACACCGCGCTCGAGCGCTTTAGTTTTTGTGACTCAGAGCGTCTCGGCGTTCTGGGGGGTTCTTACGGAGGCTACTTGACGTCGTGGATCGTCTCCCACACCGACCGGTTCAAGGCCGCGTGCTCCGAGAGGGCCGTGAACGACTTCTACACGACGTGGGGGTCGAGTGACCTTGGCTGGGACTTCAAGGGCTATACGGGCTCGTATCTGTTCGAGGACCGCGACGCTTATCTTGCGATCTCGCCCCACACTTACGCGCGCGATATCCACACGCCGCTCCTGATCCTTCATTCGGAGAACGACCTGCGCTGCCACGTCGAGCAGGGCGAGCAGCTGTTTACCACCTTGCGCATCCTGCGCCGCGATGTCGAGATGGTGAGGTTCCCGAGCGAGTCGCACGAGCTCAGCCGTTCCGGCTCGCCGGCCCACCGGGTGATGCGGTTCGAGGTCATCCTGGAGTGGTTCGCCCGCTACCTCTGACACTGCTTGGCCCAAGTGATGGTCAACGACTATTCACGATGGTGGCACGAGACTTTCGGAGCCGCACCGGACCTCGCGCAGACGGAGCGCGAGGTCGCATTCCTCAACCGGATGCTTCCTCTTCCCGAGTTTCATCGCGTACTCGACGTCGCCTGTGGGTTCGGACGCCACGCTCGCCTGCTTGCCGAGCGTGGGTACCGAGTCACGGGCGTGGAGCGTGACCCGTGGGTGGCTCGTCGGGCTGAGATCGACGTCAGAGTCCTCGACATGCGGCAGCTGCATCTACTCGACGAAACCTTCGACGCGACAATCTGCCTGTGGCAGAGCATGAGCGATCCGCTGGAGGATCGCGAAAAAGACCGATGGTTACTTCGACGACGAGACGAACCTCGACGTGCTGCGGCAAATGGCCGGCCGGCTGCGGCCGAAGGGTCGTCTCATTCTAGATATCTATCACCGTGGCTTCTTCGAGAGCCACTCGGGCGAGAAAACGTTCGAGCGCGGCGGCGTGGTCATTCGAGAGCGAAGCGAGCTGCGTGGGAACCGCCTGCGGGTGTGGCTTGGCGGCGATGACGTGTTCGACTGGCGGACTTACACGCCCGCTGAGCTGGCCGCAGAAAGCGAGAGGGTCGGCCTCGCCCCGCTTCTGGCTTGCGCGATGTGGGACGAGTCACTTCCGCCGAGTCCGGAGCAGGCCCGCATGCAACTCGTTTTCGAGCGCTCATCAGGCGGGCTCAACAACCCTCAGCCGGGCAACTTTGTCCCAAAACCGACCGTATAGGGCGTTTTTGGGCCAAACCTGGTGCGAAAGGGCCGGCCTCGCCTCCTCGCCCCCTCTAGGTCGCTATGGCCACGTACTTGGTCGCCAGATACTCCTCAATCCCTTCGGCCCCGCCCTCGCGCCCGAAGCCCGAGTGCTTGACGCCCCCGAAGGGGGCCGCGGGGTTCGAGACCAAGCCCTGGTTGAGCCCGACCATTCCCGTTTCGAGGCCCTCGATGACTCTGAGGGCGCGGTTGAAATCGCGCGTGTAGACGTAGGCGACGAGCCCGAACTCGCTGTCGTTGGCCCAGCGGATCGCCTCTTTCTCCTCGGAGAATCCGATCACCGGGGCCACCGGCCCGAAGATCTCCTTGCGCAGGACCTGAGCATCCTCGGGCACCTGCGCCAGCACCGTGGGCTCGTAGAAGTAACCGGGGCCCTCGACGCGGCCCCCTCCCACGATCGCCTTGGCGCCTTTGCCGACGGCGTCGTCGACGAGATCGGAAACGATTGAGCGTTGGTTGTCGTCGATCAGGGGGCCTACGTCCGTTCCCTCCTCGGTGCCCCGGCCGATCTTGAGCGCGCCCATGGCCTCGCCGAGTTGCTCGGTGAACTCGTCGGCCACAGACTCGTGGACGTGGAAGCGGTTGGCGGCCACACAGGACTCTCCGATGTTGCGCATCTTGGCGATCATCGCCCCCGCCACCGCGGCCTCGAGATCGGCGTCCTCGAATACCAGGAAGGGGGCGTTGCCGCCCAGCTCCATCGACAAGCGCAAGAGATTCTCGGAAGCCTGAGCCATCAGTTTCTGACCCACTTCGGTCGAGCCCGTGAACGACAGCTTGCGCGCCCGCCGGTCCTCGATCAAGGGACCCATGACAGAGCCCGAGCTCGAGCTCGTCACGACGTTGAAGACGCCCGCCGGCAATCCGGCTTCCTCGAGGATGCCGGCAAACGCGAGCATCGAGAAGGGCGTCAGCTGGGCGGGCTTCATGACCATCGTGCACCCGGCGGCGATCGCAGGGCCGACCTTGCGCGTCCCCATCGCGATCGGGAAGTTCCACGGTGTGATCAGCAGGCAGGGACCCACCGGCTGTTTCATGGTCAGGAGACGGCCCTGCCCGTTGGGGGCGGTCGAGAAGCGGCCGCTGATGCGCACCGCTTCCTCCGAAAACCAGCGCAGGAACTCGGAAGCGTAAGTGACCTCGGCTTGCGACTCCTTGAGCGGTTTTCCCATCTCGAGCGTCAAGAGAAGGGCGAGCTCCTCGGCGCGCTCGTTCATGAGCTCGAAGGCCCGCCTCAGGATCTCGCCTCGCTCGCGGGGTGGGTGGTGCGCCCACTCCGCCTGGACCTCCACCGCAGCGTCGAGGGCCGAGACGGCGTCCTCGGGAGTGGCGTCTGCTACCTCACCCAGCACGTCTCCGGTCGAGGGGTCCTCGACCTTCAGAGTGGCCCCTCCCGAAGCGTCGCGCCATCGGCCCCCGATGTAGAGTTGAGAGGGCGTCCTGTCTATGAGATCCTGCTCTACCTTGTCCATGCCTTCCACGATACCCGGACGAATGGGCCACGCACCTTTACACCCGGCTCGCCGGTAAACGACTAAACGATTGGCAATCCCGGACCCACTCGTCCCGGGGGATCCCCAAATTCCCAAAGGAGTTTCTTCGGTGCACATCTCGGGGTACACACTGGCGTTCGAGTGTTCTTTGACACGTCACGGCGTGGGGGAGTGAGCCACTCTTGACAAGCGTCGTCGCAGTCTTGGGGACCGGAATCATGGGGGCTCCCATGGCCCTCAACCTCGCCCACGCCGGTTTCCAAGTCCGGGCTTGGAACCGCACCGCCGATACGGCCCGAGCCCGGCTGAGCGCGGGAAACCCACGCGGAGGCAGGAATCGTTTCTCCCGACGGAACGAAGTGGAGGTCTGCGCAGAGCCTTCCCACGCGGTCGCGGGGGCCGACGCGGTCGTGCCCATGCTCTCGGACGGCGCCTCAGTCGAGTCCGTCATGAGGGATGGGAAAGCCCTCTCGGCCATCGGAGGGCCGCTCGGGCCAGCCTATGCTCAGCTCAAGGGCAACGCAATGATCCAGCGCAGCTTCGAGGCCGCCTTTCCACTGGTCCATGCCTGCAAGGATGCGGCGCTCGTTATCGAGGCGTCTGAGGCCAACGGTCTCGAGCCGCGCGTGGCGAAGGCAGTCAGGGACCATTTCGACATAGCGATCGATGCCGGTCACGGCGACGAGGACATGGCCGCGGCCTACTACGCCTACACGCCCGAACGGAACACAACCAAGGGAGCCGGATAAGTGGATATCAATGAAGCGCGGACAAGGCTCGAGGAGGAGAGAGGCCGCCTGTTGGGAGCGCGCTCCGAGCTCGAGTCGGAGGTGAAGCAGGAGCGAGCCGGGGGCGAGGATGGGTCCGAGCTGTCATCGGTTGATCAGCACCCGGCCGACCAGGCGACCGAGACATTCGAGAGGGAGAAAGATCTCTCGATCCTCGAGTCCACCGACGAGCAGCTGCGCGATATCGAGCTTGCCTTTGCGCGCATCGATGACGGCAGTTATGGCACCTGCGAAGTGTGCGGCCGGCTCATAGGCGAGGAACGGCTGCGCGCAAAACCCGCGGCCCGGCTCTGCATCGACCACCAACGGGAGTCGGAGCAAGGCCCCGATGCGCGCTCCGGCCGGCTCTGATATTCCCCCTCAGGCGGCGTCGGCCACCCCGGGTATACGAACCGGCCAGCTGGGTAGGATCTTATCGAATGCCAACGCCGACCTAGACACGACTTGAAAGGAGCATTTCCATGGCAGGTGCCCACAGCCTTCCGGAGCTTCCCTACGACTACTCTGCTCTCGAGCCCCACATCGATGCGCAGACGATGGAGATCCATCACAGCAAGCACCATCAGACCTACGTCGACAAATTGAACGCAGCCCTTGAGGGCCATGATGACCTCGCCTCACAGTCGATTGAAGACCTCATGCGCAACTTCAGCCAGGTCCCCTCGGACATCCAGGGTCCGGTGCGCAACAACGGCGGAGGTCACGCCAACCACTCCTTCTTCTGGACCATCATGAGCCCCTCGGGCGGCGGAGAGCCGTCGGGCACGCTGGCCTCCGCGATAGAGAGCGCTTTTGGCTCGACCAAGGAGTTCAAGGAGAAGTTCACAGCCGAGGCAACCAACCGCTTCGGCAGCGGGTGGGCGTGGCTGGTGTCGGATGCAGGCAGCCTCTCCTGCTACAGCCTCCCGAACCAGGACTCGCCGCTTATCGAGGGTCACACACCCATTCTGGGCCTCGACGTGTGGGAGCACGCCTACTATCTGAAGTATCAGAACAAGCGCCCGAACTACATCGAAGCCTGGTGGAACGTCGTGGATTGGGACAAGGTCGCGACGCGCTACGAGAGCGCGAGCTAGCTCAAAAGAACACCCTCGGGCGGTACCGGCGCATGATCGTCGGACCGCTCGAGCCGTCAGGCTAGGTTCGTCCGCAGGAAATCGAGCGTCTTCACCCACGACTCCCTCGCAGCGTCGGCATCGTAGGTGCCGAACCGGTCGGCGTCGTTGAAGAAGGCGTGACCCGTGCCTTCGTAGAACTCGAAGCGGACGTCAACCCCGGCGTCTTTCATCTCCTGCTCCAAAGCCTTGGCGTCGTCCACCGAGACGAAGTCGTCGGCGGTCCCGAAGTGTCCCAACACGGGCGCCTCGATCTTCGAGAAGTCGGGCTTGCCGTGGGGCATGATGTAGTAGTAGGAGACGGTTGCCGCCACTCTGGGATTGGCGCTAGCCGCCCACACCGAGAGCCCGCCGCCGAGGCAGAACCCGACCGAGCCGACCCCTCGGCCTTCGCTTGCTTCGTGTTGGGCGAGGTAGTCGACCGCACCGCGCATGTCGCGTTCGGCCTGGTCCATGGACATCGCCATCATCTTCTGCTCGGCCTCGTCGGGCTGGGTCGTCGTCTTTCCCCTGTAGAGGTCGGGCGCCAGCGCCACGAAGCCCTCGGCCGCCAAGCGGTCACAGACATCGCGTATGTGGTCGTCGAGACCCCACCACTCTTGCAGCACGACGACGGGAATCCCGCTCCCGGAAGTCGGAGTCGACAGGTAGCCCGGTGCGGTGGAGCCGTTGGAAGGGAATTCGACCTGAGTCATTGAGGATTCCTTTCATTGGGCGGTGTCTCAGCGATGGATGGTGGAGGCCTCGGCATGTTCTCAGCCTGCTTTGGGAAAATCAAATTGAGAAGAGTCAGACTGAAATCTACCAGGAGGCTTGATATTGGCAGGGGCACAGGAAGAGGAGCGTTGGGCGGGTCGCGCCGAGGAGCGCTCCGAGGACAAGCAGAATCCGCTCGTCCATGTTGGACCCCATCCCGACGTCCAGGAGAGCGAGACGGACGAACGAGCCGATGAGCGGGTCGAGGTGATCGAGCCGGACGGCTCTTCGTCGCCACGCCTGCCACGGGGGGATGTGAGCGCCTGACTCGAGCGCGTCGATCCAATATCGTGGCCACGTATCGGGCCCAGGTTTTTCAGTTTCTACCAGGACAGACTTCTACCCAAGCTGAACTGAGAGGAGAAGGCAATGGCTTTTCGAGATGTGAGTGCAGCGCTGGTAAAGGGTGTCGCAGCCGGAGCGGTCGGGACCGGGGTGATGACCGCCTACCAGATGGCGCAGATGAAGGTGCAGGGCGGCGAGCCCAGCACGACCCCGGCCGACGCGGTGGAGAAGACACTCCCAGTCTCGACCAGCAGCAAGAAGGAAAAGATGCAGTTGGCGAACCTCACTCACTGGGGCTACGGAACCGGGTGGGGGGCCGTGCGCGGCCTCCTCGGTGCCACAGGCATGAGTGGCACGGCGGCCTCCACGGTGTTCTTCGGTCTCGTGTGGGGGTCGACCCTCACGATGCTGCCCGCCCTCGACCTTGCGCCGAAGCCTCAGGAGTGGGGACCGAAGGCGCTCGGCGAGGACGCGTTGATGCACGGCATCTACGCCGCCGCGGTCGGCCTCGCCTACGAGGCCATGTCCTAGGCGCTCCGCCAACCGACATCGGGCCTGACCTAGTTTTCAAGATGGCCGGGCTCGCGGCCCAGGCTGAGTCCCTCGCCCCATCCCAACTTTGCGTCCCCAACCACGTCCCAGGTGGTTGCAGCGACAATGTTCGGGCTCCGGCCTCGAAATCCTGGTCCTAGGGCCCCCGCGATGCCGCCGGAGGACCAAACCGCCACGACCCCACCCCCC
>DASRPA010000285.1:0-5942 GCA_035646635.1 Actinomycetota bacterium
GTACCTTGTCGGGCGGGCCGAGCCGGCGGCCGGGGCTGGGGCCGGGCCGAGCCGGGGGGCGAGGTCGAGAAACCCGGCGACTCAGAAGTTGCTCGGCAGCAGCCGCTCAGAGAGGCTCACCATGACCACCGCCGTCACCACAGACAGCGCCACCCACAAGAGCAGCTCGAGCGCACGAGATCTCCACGAACGTCTTCTGTTCATCACGCCTCCTCGAGTCGGGCGAACACGATCAGCCGCTCGGCGGCAGAGAACCGCGGATTGCAGGTGGTGAGGACGATCTCACGCCCGTCCGTGGCGCGCGGGTTGGCGATGTCGGTGGCCGTGGGAGGCACGATCTCGGAACCCGAGACCTTGTAGCTGAACGTCCCCCACTTCGTCTCGGTGATGATGTCGTCGCCGCGCTCGAGCTCGTTCAGCGCCCAGAAGGGAGCGCCGTAGGTGGTCCGATGACCGGA
Organism: Actinomycetota bacterium; assembly: GCA_035646635.1. GTDB lineage: Bacteria > Actinomycetota > CADDZG01 > CADDZG01 > WHSQ01 > JACDAL01. Next base: position 459 of record DASRPA010000285.1, read on the forward strand.
CACGATCACGCGCCCCCGCTCGCCGGGCCAGACTTCGTCGAGCCGGGTGCAGAAGGGCTCGGGGAACCCGCCCCGGCACGCCGGGTAGTGGCCGGGGCCTCCCTTGAGCTCCTCGGTCCCCACCCCCTCCACGACTATCTGGGACAGGTCTATCGAGGGGATACGCAGGCGGAAGACGGGGTCGCCGGGAGGGGGCCGATAGCCCCGGGGAGGCCGGCCCGGCTTCTGGGTGCTCGATCCCCCGCGCGGCAACGACGGCAGCGCGGCGAAGTCTTCGGAGAGGCGGCTCTGGGTTCGCTCGGTGTAGATGCCGGTGCCCCACAGGGTCCAGGCCACGAACAGCAGCACGCCCACTCCGAGCGAGATCAGCAGCTTTCCTGCGAACGCCAAGACCCTCATGGGCCCATTTTGAGGCCGGCGACAATTACTATCGAATGTATGCCCAAGAGTCGCTCCAAGCGAGTTAGGCGTCAGCCGCCGCCCAAGCCCAAACCGAAGCGGTCGGAACCGTGGGTAGGGGTGCTCTTCTTCACCCTGCTCGGGGCGGGGGTAATCATCATCGTGGGTAACTACGTCGGCCTTTTCGGGCCCACCAACAATGCCAACCTGTGGCTCGGCCTTGCCTGCGTGGCCGTCGCTTTCGGCGTCGCCACGCAATGGCACTGAATTCTCTCCCGGCGCGAATAACACGCGTGTGGTTTATCCACCGCTGGGGATTGCGCTGTGGAAAACCAGCGCTGTGAGAGCAGCTATCGCAGTTGTGGCGGTGGCGGCAACCCTCGTGCTCGGCACCTTCTTCGGCTACGTGAGGTCGGCGCTCGCGGTGCTCATGTGCCTGCTCATAGCCCGCTTCGGCATCCGCTTCATCAACTCGATGGCGATCGCCCCGCCGGAGCCCGAGATCGCGGATGTCAGCCGTTATGGCCTCAAGTACGTGTGCACGATGTGTGGTCTCGAGCTCAAGGTCGCTAAGGCGGCCCGGGATAATCCTCCTCGCCACTGCATGGAGCCCATGGAGCTACTGCGTGAGGATGGCAAGCCCCCGCTTCATCCCGTGTGACCTCGGCGTCACGAGGCCGCGACCTGCACGGGCGTGCGAAGAGCCCGCTTCAGCACGACCGCGGTGCCCCCCTCGGAACTCTGGAACTCGACGGAGTCCATGAGCTGGTTCATCAAGAACATTCCCCGGCCCCCCGAGGAGAAGCGGTCGGGAAGCCCGTTCTGACGCACGAATTCGAGATCGATGCCGGGACCGTCGTCCGAGACCAGAATCACCACGTCTGACCCCTCGAGCGAGCAGCGGACCCGGATCTCGCTGCGTCCCTCCGGCCGCCGGCCATACTTGCAGGCGTTCGAGGCAGCCTCCCCCACTGCGATGACGATTTCCTGAGTGACCTCGATCGGCGCCCTCAGATCGGCCAGATAGGCGGCCACGAAACTGCGCAGCTCCTTGGCCCTCGCCGGCTCGTTTGGAAGCAGCAGCTCCCGGGTCGGTTCGGCAATGGCCGTATCCGGTACCACCTGACACACCAGCAGCGCGACATCGTCACGGAGCTCGTCCTCGGGCGCCCACGCCTCCACCGCCCGGCGGATCGCCTGCACGAGCTCGCCGGGAGTACCCATCCCGTACTCCTCGACGAGGTCCTGCAGCTTGGCCTGCCCGAAGACACGTCCCTTGCGCATGCCCTCGGTGACTCCGTCGGCATAGAACACGAGCATGTCGCCGGGAAAAAGATCGACGGATTCCGAGCGGTAAGCGCCGCGATTCTCGACGCCCAGGGCAAGCTCACCCTCGCTGAGCCACTCCGCGCGGCCGCTCTTGGAGCGATAGATGAGCGGGGGGACGTGTCCGGCGTTTATGTACTCGAGGCCGGCCCGCTCTGGGTCAAGCACCCCCAGTAGCAGGCGCACGAACCTGTCCTGACTCAAGTTGCGGCCGACGTGGGAATTGAGCCTGTTCATCAGCCGAGCCGGGTCCGCCTCCTCGGTGACGAACGACCGAAGCGTGTAGCGGGTGAAAGCAGCGTCGTTGGCGGCGGATGGCCCGATACCGCAGACATCGCCGAGGACCACCGCGATGCGGCCGCCGGGCAGGGTCACGAAATCGTAGAAGTCGCCGCACACCGCCCGCCGGCCCCGCGCGGCCAGGTAGTGCGCCACGAGGTTCACTCGAGGGAGCTTGGGGATCGCATCCGGCAGGAGGCCTCGCTGGTAACTCTCAGCGGTCTCTCGAGCTTGCTCGTAGAGCTGCTCTATCTCCTCCGCTCGCCGCACCGCGTCGGTGACGTCTGTGTAGACATCGATGCGTCCGATCAGCAACCCCGAGTCGTCGCGCGCGGGCCCGGAGTAGAGCCGCAAGCGCCGGCGTTGAGGCAGGAGCTGCTCGATCGAGAGGCGCATCTCGAGCTCGGGGTCGTCGCGCACCTCCTGAAAGCTCTCCATGAAGCCTTCGGGATCCTCGGTCCGTCGTGCCACCTGGCGCAGCAGCTCGACCGCCGGCGTCCCCAGATAATCGTCGGGGTCGACCTCGAAGAGGTCGGCGGCGCGCCGGTTGATCACCCGCACGGCCCCCTGTCGGTCGCGAAACACGATTGCCTCGTCGACTGCATCGAGAACCGCCAGCAGGCGGTGGCGCACGGCGGTCGCGAGCCTGTGCTCGTGTTGCTCACCGCGGTAGTGGGAGCGCAGCTCCTCGGCCAGAAGCCCCGCAATCGATCCCGAGAGCACGAACACGCCCAGCACCACGGCCACCGCTATGGAGCTGGGACGGGTGCCCGTGAACTCGGCGATCACCGCGTAGAGCACCGCGGCTGAGACGCCGGTTGTGAGGCCGACCCGCAATCCAGTGAGAAGCCCTGCAATGACGACCACCGGCACGAACACAAGCTGCGCCGTAGGCACCGCGCCCCGGAGAGCTGCGTAGAGGCCCGAGGCGAGCGCCAGAGAGAACACCAGCGCGGCAGCGACCTGCCACGAGGGTTTCGTCGACCTGGGCAGCAGTCCGCGGAACAAGGCGGGCGTCCACAGCGCGGAGGCCCCGAGCAGAGCCAGAGCGCTCGCGAGGCGTACCGGAGACAATCCGCTGAGCAAGACCAGCGTCAGGACGACCGCAAGCGCTCCCCACGTGCCCAGCTCTGCGACACGCCGGATCCAGTCGCGGCTCCCCTTGTCGATCTCGGGGAAGCCGAACAATATTTCTCGTGATCGACTAAGCGGTGTCATCGCCGCCTTCGACGCCGGCCAAGCACCAGCCCTCGTCGGTTCTTGCCACGCGCTCCTGCCTTTCGAGCAACTCGAGATGCGCCACGACCGTCCGAGCGGCCAGGGAGTGAAGCTCGGAGGAGACGTCGCGGTAGACGACGCTAACGATCTCTTCGGGACGAAGAGGCCTGGCTTTGAGCACATCAAGGATCGCGCCTGCGCGCTGCGCACGATGTTCGAGAAGCCGGTCTATGACCCATGAGCCCCCGTCAAGACCGCGGAAGTGGCCGGGATAGATGCGATCCAGATCGAGCCCGCGGAGGCGCTCGAGAGTGGCGAGATAAGCGCCCATGTCGCCGTCGGGCGGGGAGATCACCGCGGTCCCCTCGCCGAGGATGTTGTCGCCCGAGAACAGGCTCGCCGCGCCCTCCAGCAGAAAACAGACGTGGTCCGAGGAGTGTCCGGGCGCATAGATCCAACGCAGACTCGCTCCCGGAACCGAAAGGGCTTCTCCATCGCGCAGCGGTTCGACCGGGGTGCCGCCCGCCGGTTCCGCGCCGAAGGCCCGTATCGGCGCACCGGAGCGGTGGGCGAGCTCGGCTGCGCCTCCGACGTGGTCGGGATGGCGGTGGGTGACGGCGATGGCGGCGATGGGTCCGGCCCCCTCCACGGCCGCCAAGTAGGAGGGCTCCGAGACGGCCGGGTCGATCACGCACACGGGTCCCGAGCCCACGATGTAGGTGTTGGTCCCGGGGCCGGTCATCAGGCCGGGGTTGGGAGCAACGACGACCTCGACGACCGGAGAGAGGCGAGCCGCCAGGATGCGGGAGCTTTCGTCTCTGTTTCGGGAGGACGTCAGCGCCCGCTCGACTGACGGCTGCGAGCGGAGCCGCTGCAGCATCTCGATGGTGGGCGGCGCCATGATTGCGCGGCCCTCGGCGAGCTCTGCGAGTGCCTGGTCCGGAGTGCTCCAACAGCATCCGGCCACCTCACGTTGATCCGGTCTCGGCTCCCAGCCACTGTCGGCGGACGCCAGAAAGAACTGCGCGTCGAAGCGCACCGGGGAGCCCAGAGGGGTGATCCATCTCCCGGCCGGGTGGAGCATCTCCGTGCCGAGCCGGAGGTTCAGCTCGAGGCAGCGCTCCAGAAAGCGATCGGGAGTGGCGCCGTCGGCGCGCTGCAGTCGCTCCCAGGGCCCCTCCCCGACGATCCAGCCGACCTCCTCGAAGGCCTCGCGCAAGGCGCACACGCGTGCGGCTAGGGCATCAGCTCCGGACAGCTCCAGGCCCGCTCCGGCCTCTTCCCGGCCGAGCACGGAAGCCTGCTCCCAGCGCGGGTCCCTGTCGGCCGAGGCCACCGCACCGCCGGGGAACACGGTGGCACCCCCCATGAAGGACAGATGAGGGGGCCGGATGGTGAGCAGGACCTCCACGCCGCGCGGCGAGTCTCTGAGGAGCACGATCGTGGCGGCGGGCCGGGGCACGGGCGGCTCGGATCCGCCGGGGCGAGTATTCGCCGCTTCACTCCAATCCATCGCACTTAGAAGGTATCTTTCCCGCGCGGTATCGGCAGGGATCAGGAAGGGAAAAGAGGAAAATAGTGGGGGTCAAATTTCTGAGCCAGGAGTGGGCCGAGCAGATAAGCGCGGCGCTCAACTCATCAGCTGAGTTCCGGAGCGCCGCGACCTCCAAGGGGATGGGCCTCCAGCAGGTAGTGAAAGACGCACCCGAGGGAGAAATCAGGTACTACTTCGCTCTCGAGAACGGTGACGCGTCGATTGCCCTGGGCGAGCTCACCAACCCGGACGCCACCGTGGAGCAGAGCTATGAGACGGCGGTAGCAATGAGCCGGGGGGAGATAGGGGCAAGCCAGGCCTTCATGCAGGGCAAGCTCAAGATCTCCGGCAACATGATGAAGCTGATGCAGCTACAGGACGTGCTGGGGGCGATGCCGGCCGCGGTGGAGTCCGTTCCCGTCGACTACTAGCGCGGCCGCGTCTTCGGGCCGAGTGGTGCTCAGATGACCATATGGAGCATCCTGCCACCACTCGGCGAATCGCTCCTCTCGGCTAAGTGCTCCGCACCGGAAATACGGTGCGCACCAATTGAATCCCAATTCCGACCTCGGCGGAGCCGTGAGCGTCACTGCGCCCCGGTTCGCCAGGCGCGAGGAGCGCTGCGTACCTGGAAGGTACGTGAGCGACAGATTGAATCCCAATTCCAACCTCGGCGGAGCCGTGGAACGCCGCGAGCGGGGATGCAGAGGCGTTCGAATGCCACCGTA
>DASRPA010000286.1:0-15556 GCA_035646635.1 Actinomycetota bacterium
GCGCGCGTGGGTGGGGTGGGGGCCGCGTTGCTCGTCATGCTGGTGGTGGGCGGCTACGCGCTGAGGCGGCGGCAACAGGGCTCCCCGGCTCCCGCGCGGCCCGAGCCGATGTCGCGCGACGAGATCGTGCGCCGGATCGCCGAGCTCGACCTGGAGTTCCACGCGGGGGAGCTCGAGCGAGAACGCTGGCAGGAGGAACGCGTGCGGCTCAAGGCCCGCCTGGCAGAGGTGGCAGAGCCCGTCCCGTGATCATCGTCGAGGGCCTTCGGGTGCGCTTCGGTCGCACGGTCGCGCTCGACGGCGTCGAGCTCACTCTCGAAGAAGGGATCACCGGGCTGTTCGGCCCCAACGGCTCCGGCAAGTCGACGCTGCTCAGGGCCGTGGCGGGCCTGGTGAGGCCGTCACAGGGCCGCATCACGTTCGAGGGGGCACCGGTCGCCGCGGCTCACGAGGGTTGGCGGCGGCTGGTGGGCTACGCCGGGCACGAGTCGGGCCTCTACCCGAACCTGACGGTCTCAGAGAACCTCGAGCTCTTCGGCAGGCTCTACGGGAGCGACGCGGCACGGCCCGCGAGCCTGCTGGCGCAGCTCGGGCTCGAAGGCCGCTCCAAGACCCTCGCGGGGGAGCTTTCGGCCGGGCTGAAGCGGCGCGCCGCGGTGGCGAGAGCGCTGGTGGGAGAGCCCCGCCTGCTCCTGCTCGACGAGCCCTACGCCAATCTCGACGACGACTCCGCCGCGCTGGTGACCGGGGCGTTGGTGGCGTGGCGGGAGCCGGGACGCAGCGCCCTGATCGCCACCCATGGAGCCAAGAAGCTCAAGGCGTTCGCCGATGCCGGAGTGATCCTGCGCCGCGGCAGGGTCGTGACCCACGGCCGCTACCGCGACTCGTCGCAGCGGCGACGGCCGTTCCACGAGACGGCGGCCCCGTGACCGAGGCCGGCTTTCTGACCAAGACGATGTGGCTGGCGGCGAAAGACCTTCGCATCGAGATGAGGGCCCGAGACACGCTCGCCCCCATGCTCGGCTTCGCCGCCACCGTCGCGCTCGTCCTGGCCTTCGCCCTGCCCGAAGCCTCCTCAGCAAACGACGCCGTGGTCGCCTACGTTCAGGCGGGCTTCATGTGGGTGACGGTCCTGTTCGCGGGCCTCATCGGCTTCGGGCGCACCTTCGAGGTCGAGCGAGCAGAGGGAGCGCTCGACTCGCTGCTGCTCGTTCCGGTGGATCGCAGCGCGTTGTTCGTCTCCAAGGCGCTCTCGAACCTGGCTTTCATCGTCGTGCTGGAAACGGTGCTGCTGCCCCTGACGGCCCTGCTGTTCGCCTACGACCTCGGAGGTTCGTGGGGCGCCCTGGTAGCGGTGGTGGCACTGGTGGACCTCGGGTTCGTCGCGGTCGGCACGCTCTACGCCGCGCTGGCGGCACAGACCCGAAGCCGCGAGTTGCTGCTTCCGCTTCTGGCCCTGCCGGCCCTAGTGCCGGTGTTCATCGCCGCGCTCGAGCTGACCGCCGACCTGTTGCTGGGGGCCGGATTCGATGCACTCCCCGCACGCGGCTGGTTCGGCATCCTGGTCGCCTTCGACGTCGTGTTCGTGACTGCGGGAGCCGTGCTGTTCGACGCCGTCCTCGACTAGAACCCGGTGCCGAGTGGTGGTCAAGTGATCACATAGGTCATCTGGCCACACCCTCGGCATAGGGCTTCGGCCCAATTAGGCTGCGAACATGGCCACCGCCTCCGAACTGAGACCACGCCGCGCCGGGCTCGACGCGCTGGGGGCCGCGGCGTGGACTTCGGTGGCGGCGGCTCTGCTGCTCGTGTTCTTCGTGGCGAGGGAGGCGGACGTCAGCATGGGGGGCCAGCTGCAGCGCATCTTCTACTTCCACGTGCCCTCGGCGTGGATCGCCTACCTGTCGTTCGCGATCGTGTTTCTCGCCTCGATCGCCTACCTGCGCACCGGCGCCGGCCGCTGGGATCTGCTGGCGCATGCTGCGGCCGAGGTCGGCATCGTGTTCACGACCCTGGTGCTGATCACCGGCCCCATCTGGGCGAGGCCCGTGTGGGGGACGTGGTGGCAGTGGGACGCTCGCCTGACCTCGACCCTGGTCCTGTGGCTGACCTACGTCGGCTACCTGTTCCTTCGCAGCCTGGCCTCGGATGAGGCTACGGTGGGGCGGCTCGCCGCGGTTGTCGGCATCGTGGGGTTCCTCGACGTACCTATCGTCCACTTCTCGGTGCAGTGGTGGCGCACGCTGCACCCCTCCGGGCCGACCGTGGCGAACCCAACCACCGGGTCGGGGCTGGGAGCTCCCGAGCTGACCGCCTTCTTCGCCTCTCTGCTGGCGTTCACGCTGCTCTTCTGCTGGCTGTTGTCTCTGCGCCTGCGCATCGGTCGCTTGGCGCAGAGGGTCGAGCTCGAGGAGATCGAGCGGGCCGCGGCCGAGACGAGATGAGCGATCTCGGCTGGTTGGCGCTGGCGTTCCTGGCGGTGTGGGCCGGGATCGGTGGCTACGTGTTCATTCTGGGCCGGCGGCAGAGCAAGCTCGAACGGCGCCTGAGCGACCTGGCCCGCGATGAAAGCTGACGACCCCGACCCAGCCGGGCTCGCTCACCGAGCCCGATGACGCTTTGTGCGCGATTTGGCCCGGTTTTGGGATCCGGCCAAAGCTCCTGCTCAAGCGCACAAAGTACGATTTTTTGCGCATCCCGCGTTGATATGATGACGCTCGCATGGCGATGAAAGAACGCATCTACGGCTACACGGACCGGCCCATGACCTGGACCCGCGCTATCGTGCTGGGACTGATCATCTGGGCCGTGGCCATCATTCTGTTGGGCCAGCTGCCTTCCGTGATCATCTATCAGGCCGACACGAAGGTGGCCGAGATCATCGAGCTCACCAAGAAGATCCCCGGCGTCAACAAGGAGGGGCTCAACACCACTCAGATCGCGATCGTGCGCGATGTCATCGCGAACGCGGTGCAGACCGGGTTTCTCGTGGGGATGCTCGTGTTCGCCTACTTCTGGCAGCGTTCGAAGCAGAAGCGCACCGGGTCCAAGGGCCTGTCGGACCCGGTCAAGGGCTACATGTCGGGCAAATAAGCAGGTTGAGATAGATGCCGAAACCACCCGATCCCAAGAGCATGGAGATCATCGAGAAGCCGATCTTTCGTGCCGATTACGAGATGGAGCTGGTCGACAACGACTGGCTCAAGGGCGCGGTCAAGCCGAAGCGCTTCATCGATTTCATTCCCGAGCAGTGCATTCTGTGCGAGGGGTGCGTCGACATTTGCCCCTGGTACTGCATCTTCATGGTGTCCCCGGATGCGGTGGAGGAATCGGGCAACGTGCAGCTCGCCGGCCAGATGGCGTCGGAGGACATTCTTTTTCTGATCGACGACAACGCCTGCACGCGCTGCAACCTCTGCGTCGAGCGGTGCCCGACCGGGGCTTTGGTGCAGAGTGAAGTGACGGGCGGCAAGAAGCGCGGAGCGCGGGCAATGGGTAAGGTTCCCAGCTCCCAGAAAGCTTGAGACAAGAAAGGCGGTTGAGTGGTCAAGACGGCAAAGCGCAGCCCTAGAGAGAAGCTTCTCGAGCGCATGGACCAGGTCCAGAAGGGCCAGGTGTGGCGTGCAATGTTCAGGCCCGGCTCGATCTTTCGCGCCGGCTACGCCGACTCGCCTCGCAACCGCGCCTATGTGGTCATGAACTCGCTGCTCTATCACCTCCACCCGGTCAAGGTGAAGCGGCACGGCATCAAGCTCTCCTACACGCTCTGCCTGGGGGGCATGTCGTTCTTCTTGTTCATCCTTCTGACCATCACCGGCATCTATCTGATGTTCTTCTACCGGCCCTCGGTCGAGGCCGTCTACGCCGACATGATCAGATTGCACACCCAGGTTTCGTTCGGGCTCCTGGTGAGGAACCTGCACCGCTGGGGTGCTCACTTGATGGTCATCACCGTGTTCCTGCACATGGCGAGGGTCTTCTACACGGGCGCTTACAAGCCGCCACGTGAGTTCAACTGGATCGTCGGGATCGTCCTGCTGCTGCTTACCCTGCTGCTCGCCTTCACCGGATATCTGCTGCCGTGGGACCAACTCGCGGTGTGGGCCGTCACGGTAGGCACCGAGATGATGAAGAACTCTCCGGTCATCGGACAGCAGGTGCAATTTGCGCTGTTGGGGGGGCCGGTGATCGGGCCCGAGACGCTGCTGCGCTGGTACACGCTCCACGTGCTGTTCCTTCCGTTCATCATCGTGATCTTCATTTCTGTCCACTTCTGGCGAGTGCGAAAGGACGGGGGGATCTCCGGCCCCCTGTAGGGCCCCGAGATAATGAGATGCCGACTCCAGACGAGGTCTACGAACAGGTACTGAAGGAGGAGACCAACAAGGGCTCCGCCCCCGCGGTCGCTCAGGGCCGGGCCAAGGCGGCCCGCGTCCGGGCTCAGCGAGGCTCGGCCAACCCCAACAAGCCCGATCCCTCCACCGCTCCGCCCCCCGACAGCGCGAGGGAGGCGTCCGGAGGTGCTCCTGCGGCGGAGGCTCAGGCGTCGGAGCAGCCCTCGGCTGAAGCCACTGAGCAGCCAAAGGCTGAAGCCACTCAGCAGCCCAAGGCCGCGGCAACATCCAAGCCGGCGGCCTCGCGCCCTGCGGCCCGACCCTCGTCGCCCGCCCCGACCAAGAAGGCAGTGGGCAACGGCGCCGGCCCGGCCGTTCCCGAACGGGTCCAGCGACTTCTGGCCGTGGTCAAGCCCGAAGCCATCCAGAAGGTCGAGCGGCAGCCCATGGACCGGGTCAACGTGTGGCCGCACCTGATGGCGGCCGAATTCGTGTCGCTGCTCGTCGTGATGGCGCTGCTCACCTTCTTCTCGTTGGGAGTCGACGCCCCTCTGCGAGAGCTGGCGAACTTCAACCAGACGCCCAACCCGTCCAAGGCCCCCTGGTACTTCCTCGGCCTGCAGGAGCTGCTGCGCTACTTCCACCCCCAGGTTGCCGGCGTGACGATCCCGAACGTGCTGATCCTCACGGCCTTCGCGGCCCCCTTCATCGACCGCAACCCCTCGACCAGGCCCGACGACCGCAAGCTGGCGATCGTGCTGTTCTCCTTCTTCATGCTGGCCTTTGCGGGGCTGACGATTATCGGGATGTTCTTCAGGGGCCCCGGGTTCAACTTCGTGTTCCCGTGGGACGGCGGCATCTTCTTCGAGCTATGACGGTCTTCACTAAGGAGCTGAGCTGATGAGTCCGGGAACCATCGCGCTGGTCGTGGTGGCGGTGAGCGTGGCCCTATGGGCGCTGTTCATGGCCGGCCTCACGATGCGCAAGCAACGCCGGGCGGCGTTCGCAACCGCAGGGCCGGGGACCTCGACGACCTCCGGCGGTGCCAGAGGCGGAGCGAGCGCCCCCCCGCAGGCTCAACCTGAGAAGCCGGCGCCCGAGCCCGAGCAGAAGCCCAAGCCTGCCCCCAAGAAAGCCAAGCCCCTGACCGCGCCGCAGATGGCGGTGTCTCGCCGCCAGTTCCTCAACCGGGCGTGGACCGCGTCGTTCACCGCCTTTCTCGGCTTCTTCGGCATGAGCTCGCTGTCGTTTCTGTGGCCCAAGCTGACGGCGGGCTTCGGGACCGCGATCACGGCCGGCAGCTACGACGACCTGGTTGCGCTCGTCGGGCCCGACGCCGGCTACAAGCCCCTGTTCAATGCCGAGGGACGCTTCTGGCTCGTCTACTACGAGGGGACCGGCGACTCACCGGTGTACCTGGCCACCGGCTGGTCAGAGGACATGAAGCTGCTCGCCCTCTACCGCAAGTGTGTGCATCTCGGATGCTCCGTCCCGCACTGCCCCACGTCGTCGCTGTTCGAATGCCCCTGTCATGGCTCCAAGTACCGGCTGTCCGGCGAGTACTACGGCGGGCCGGCCCCCCGGGGCCTCGACCGCTTCCCGATCACGCTCGACGGCGACAAGGTCGTGGTCGACACCGGGCTCCCCCAGACCGGCCCGCCGCGCGGCACCAGCACCTGGGACCAGTTCTCGGAGCCCACCGGCCCCCTCTGCGTGCCCGTCTAGTCACTAGCTAATGGATTCCACCGAGCTTCTCCTCATAGGGCTGCTGCTGGTCACCGCGCTGCTCATGTGGGGGATCTTTCTCGCCCGCGCCGGCAAGCCGGGCAAGCCTGCGGTGCTGCTCGGCATCCCCAAGGCCATGCGCCCGGCCGAGCCCGACGACAAGCTCGAAGGCCCCCGCCTCACCCGCATTATGAGCTGGGGCGTGATCGCCACGATGGCGACCGCGGTGTTCATCCCCGCCTACTGGCTCGGCGAGCTGCAACGCCAAGAGGCCTTCGTCGAGCGCTTCGACGAAGAGTCCCTGGAGCGTGGCGGGCTCATCTTCGCCGTCCCCCCCGAGCTCCCGGAGGAGTCAGACCCCCAGGCCTTCCGCCAGGCCGAGCGCGCCCTGGCGCTGGGCATGGGCTGCGCGGCCTGCCACGGAGGCGTCGACGAGGAGGACCCGGCCAACTCCGCGCTCGGGGGCCAGGCCGAAGGTGGCTTCGTCGACCCGGTCTCCGGCAAGAGCGTGAACTACCAGGCGCCTCCGCTGCAGAACGTGTTCCAGCGCTGGGACGAGGAGGTCATCCGCTTCACGATCGAACGGGGGCGCCCCGGCACTCCGATGCCGACCTGGGGGGTCGAGTACGGGGGGCCGATGACCACGCTGATGGTCGACGACGTCATCAACTGGCTGCAGTCACTGCCCGGTAACCAAGAGGGCCCCGCGCCTGTTTCGGAGGAGTGCGAGAACCCCGCGAAAGAAGATCGCATGTCCTGCGGTGAGGAGATCTTCACCGCTCGCTGCGTGGTGTGCCACGGTCCCCAGGCTCAAGGCAAGGAAGGCGTGGCTCCCAAGCCGGAAAAGGGAGCAGACCCAGAGCCGGCGCTGTGGTATCCGGGCCTGGCGCTGTGGAAGGGTGACGTCCGCCACCTCGATCGCGACCTGCACATCACCACCGTTCGCAACGGGCGCCGTTATGCGTTCATGCCCGCCTTCGCCGAAGCTCCCCCTCAGGGCATCGTCGCACCGGCCTATCCCCTTACCGACAAGCAGATCGAGGCGGTCGTGACCTACGAGCGGAGTCTGTAGGGAATGGATCTCACCTTCGTCGAGGGCGTCGCTGCGGCGGGTTCCGCGGTGATCATTTTCTGCGGCAGCGTGTGGCTGCTGCTGACGATGGTCATGGGCGCCCGGCTCGCCTACTTCGTGTCCGCGTCGTTGTTTTTGGGCTTCATCCTGATCATGGGCGTGGTGTGGTCGATCAACCCCCTCGGCCCGGTCGGCAAGGCTCCTCAGTGGGACCCGGTCGCCATCAGCGAGCAAGCCTCCGAGATCGACTTCGGCCCCGCCTCCGACTATCCGGACGAGCCGTGGCGAGCTCCCAACCCGGATGACACCGTCGAGACCGCCGAGGCAGCCGAGCTCGGGACCGACGCCGTTGACTACCTCGACGGCGAAATCCAGGAGCAGAACGTCACGAGCTTCCAGGCGGCCGCCGACGCCGCGGCCAACACCGATTCACTCAGGTTCTTCGAGCAGGGCGGCGAGCTCTACGGGGCGGTGCGGCTGGAGGCGCTGCCGGGCAAGGAGGGGACCCCCGTGATCACGGTCATGAAGCGGGACTTCGGCAACCCGCTCGGTCCGGCCCGATCCATCACGCTGGGGACTTTCTTGCTACTGGGCGTGCACCTGTTCGGGCTTAGCCGGGCGGAGCGCAAGGCGAGCGCCCTGGCCGCCGCGAGGGGGACCTGATGACGAAACTTCGCTGGGCAGCGCTCTTTTTCTTGCTGCTTCCGGCCTGCACCGGTGGCGGCATCAACGCCGGCGAGGAGGGCGGCCTGGCCTTCATCGCGCTCGCCGCGACGCTCATTGTGGGCTGCGCGATCATGTGGTTCATCCTCGGCCGCGAGGAGTAGCGCCGGGCCACCCGGCCCCCACACTCTGTTCTCGCGATCCTCCAGCGGATCGCTTCCGCGTTTTGAGCGTCTCTCGGCGCGGTTTCCGCGCTCTGGGACGCTCAAAACCCAGTTAGTGGCGGCGGGCGGCGATCAGTGCTGCGAATCCCTCTGCGATCCGCCGAGCCTGCCGCTCGTACTGTCGGTCATGCAGCGCGGTGGCGGCCACGAGGTCCGAGCCGTTAACGCCCAGCTCCGCAAGCTCGCCGTCGTCGCTTGCCACCCATCCCGCCACCAGCTCCGGAGTGACTTCGGGGTGGAACTGGAATCCGTACGAGGTTCCGGAGCGAAAGGCGAGCGGCGCCCGGCCCGGAATGCGTCCGGATACCAGCGCCTCGGCCCCCGGCGGCAGCTCGAAGGCGTCCGAGTGCCACAGAAACTGCTCAGCCACTGCGCGTGGACCCAACAGGCGGTCGTCCATCAGCAGCTCGGCCTCGAACCAGCCGATCTCGTGGCACGCTCCCGCCAGCACGCGGCCCCCCAATGCCTGCGCCACCAGCTGGCCACCCAGGCAGATTCCGAGCACCGGGACCCGCTGCTCGTGCGCCTTCTGGATCAGGGCGAACTCGTCTGTGAGCCAGGGGAACTCGGCGGCGTCGTGGCAGCCCATCTCTCCTCCGAGTACCACGACTCCCGAGTGCTGCTCGAGGTCGTCGTCGTCGAGGCCGTCGGGGGCCGGCGCCACTCTCACCTCGACGCCGGCCTGAGCCAGCAGGGGGCCGAGGCGGGCCAGGGGAGCGGTGGGCTGTTGCTCGACGCACAGGACGATTGGGGGCATTAGCCCTCGGGCGTGACGTAGGCCGCGGACAGGCCCCCATCGACGAGGAAGGTCGAGGCGGTCACGTAGGAGGAGTCGTCCGAGGCCAGGAACAGCGCGGCCTGTGCGATCTCGCGGGCGCGCGCAAAGCGGCCCATCGGGAGGTGTACTTGGCGGCGGGCTCGGGCCTCGGGATCGCCCTCGAACAGGCGCGTGAGCAGTGGCGTCTCCACCGGGCCCGGGCACAGCGCGTTGACCCGCACGCCGCGGCGAGCGAACTCGACGCCCATCTCCCGGCTCATCGCCAGCACCGCTCCCTTGGAGGCCGTGTACGCGACCTGCGAGGTGGCCGAGCCCATCAGCGCCACAAAGGAGGCGACGTTGATGACCGAGCCACCCCCGCGCTCGAGCAGGTAGGGAATGCCGTGCTTGCTGCACAGGTAGACACCTGCGGCGTTGACGTCGAGCACCTTGGCCCACATCTCCCGCGGCGTCGCGAGCACTGATTCGTCGCCCGCCGGCATGATGCCGGCGTTGTTGTAGAGGATGTCGATCCCGCCGAAGCGCTCCGCCGTGGCTCGATACATGTCCGTCACGCTGTCCTCGTCGGAGACGTCGGAGCGGAAAAAGAAGCCGTCGGAACACTCGGCTGCGGTCTCCTGCCCCACAATTTCGTCGACGTCGGCGATGCACAGGCGGGCGCCTTCCTGCGAGAACAAGAGGGCGGCCTCCCGTCCGATGCCGGCGGCGGCCCCCGTTATCACGCACACTTTGCCTTCCAACCGCCCCACCTAGTGATCGCCTCCGTCCCGTTTCAACGCTGCCCACGCCCTTGCCTCTGCCACCAGGGCCTCGAACAGACGCCGATCCTCTGACACCTCCGGGTGCCACAGAACGCCGATGGCGGCGCCATCCTGAACCTCGATGCCTTCGACGAGCCCGTCCTCGGCCCAGGCAACCGCCCTCAACCGCGCTCCCAGCCGCCGGGGACCCTGGTGGTGGTGTGAGTGCACCGGGGCACGTTCCCCTAGCAGCCGTCCCAGCGAGCAGTCAGGGGCAATGGTCACATCGTGCTCGGCGAGCTGCCCGGGCCGCTCGAGGTGCAGTGTGCCGGGCAGATCCTGGTCGAGGTCGCCGCCGAGCACCACGTTCAGGAGCTGCATGCCGCGGCAGATTCCGAGCAGGGGCGTCCTCGACTCCAGTGCGGCCCTCATCAGAGCGACCTCGGAGGAGTCCCGTTGTGTGCGAGTGGCGGTGATGTCCGGCTCGGGCTCGGCCCCATAGAGGACGGGATCGAGGTCGGGGCCACCGGAAAAGATGATGCCGTCGAGCACGGCCACCGTCTCGGGGGCCGCGTCGTCACAGGGCGGCAGCAGCAGCGCTCTCCCCCCTGCCTGATGCACCGCTACGACGTAGCCGAAGGGCAACAACGCGGCTTGCGTCTCCCACACCCCCCAGCGCGCGTGGTCGACATAGCTGGTAATTCCGATGAGCGGTCTCAATCACATCTCCCGATAACAGGCGGCGCCGTGGCCCGATTGTCGCCGGTGCGGTTGCGCTTGGCAAGCTTGCGCCCCATCCCATAGGCTGCCGGGCATCAACGCCCGGTGCGATCACCGGCGTCGCTTCTGAAGAAGGGGTGGGGTTTGGATTCGTCTAAGACGCTTGCCGTGAAGGATCTGGAGGAGATGGTTCACTCAGGAGACATCGATACGGTCCTGTGCGTGTTCGTCGACATGCAGGGCCGCTTCATGGGAAAGCGGGTGACCGGCAACTACTTCCTAGACGACATCCTCGGCGAGGAAGGCCTGCACGCCTGTCTCTACCTCGTGACCGTAGACATGGACATGGAACCCCTGCCCGGATACGAGTACGCCAATTGGGGAACCGGCTACGGCGATTTCCGCATGGTCCCCGACTTGGGCTCTCTTCGCGTCATCCCGTGGCTCGACAAGACCGCGCTGGTTATCTGCGACCTCTACAACGAGCATTCGGAGGAGGAGGTCGCCGTTTCGCCTCGCCAGATCCTGAAGCGTCAGATCAATCGCGCCAAGGAGATGGGCTATAGCTTCGGAGCAGCCACAGAGCTCGAGTTCTACCTCTTCAAGGACGCCTTCGACGACGCCAACGCTCGCGGCTACCAGAACCTTACTCCGCACTCTCCCTATATCCAGGACTACCACATCCTGCAGACGACCAAAGATGAATGGATCATCCGGCAGATCCGCAACGGCATGGCACAAGCGGGGATCCCGGTCGAGTTCTCCAAAGGTGAGTTCGGGCGAGGCCAGCACGAGATCAACATTCGCTACTCGGATCCTCTCGAAACCTGCGACTGGCATTCGATCTACAAGAACGGCGTCAAGGAGATCGCCGCGCTCAACGGTGTCTCGGTGACGTTCATGGCGAAGTGGTCGATGGCGGAGGCGGGCTCCTCCTGCCACATCCATTCGAGCGTGTGGGATGCGGACGGCTCGCGTTCGCTGATGTGGGACTCGGACGACAATGACCACATGTCTGCCACTTTCCGTCACTACCTCGGCGGTCTGATGTCGACGGCGCGCGAGATGTCGTGGATGTTCGCCCCCAACGTCAACTCCTTCAAGCGTTTTCAAGCCGAGTCATGGGCGCCCACCGCCATTGCAGTGGGAGCGGACAATCGCACCTGTGGCTTTCGTCTCGTCGGGGAGAATCAGGGCTTTCGCATCGAATCACGCATCCCGGGAGCCGACGTTAACCCCTATCTTGCTTTTTCCGCCACCATCGCAGGCGGTCTGCACGGCATCGCCAACAAGATCGATGCTCCCACCGTGTTTCGGGGCAATGCCTATGAGGCTGAAGAGCTCGACAGGGTGCCGACCTCTCTGCACGAAGCAGTGGATGCGTTCGCCGGCAGTCAGGTCGCTCGCGCCGCGTTCGGTGACTTCGTGTTCAAGCATCTGCTCAACACCGCCCGGCAGGAGCAGTTGATCTTCGACAACCAGGTCGTGACGGACTGGGAGCTGCAGCGCTATTTCGAGCGCTGCTGACATGAGCGACCGACTGCTCGACGAGTTGTTCGAGTTTCTGCGCATCCCGTCTATATCGACCGGCGGGGGCGACGCGGGCGCTCTAAGAGAAGCCGCCGAATGGGCCTGCGCGCGCGTTACGGATGCGGGAGGAAGTGCTTCACTGCAGGGTGACGGCGGAAACCCCGTGGCCGTGGGCGAGCTGTCGTCTCCTCGCAAGGGTGCGCCTACCGTGCTCATCTACGGCCACTACGACGTTCAGGGCGTCGACCCGATCAGCGAGTGGAGCTCGGATCCGTTTGCACCCGAGCTAAGAGACGGGCGCATCTACGCTCGCGGGGCCTCCGACGACAAGGGCAACTTCCTGCCGCTGCTCCATGTTGCCTGCAACCTCTCCCGCGACGGAGAGCTGCCGGTAAATGTGCGCGTGGTCGTAGAGGGCGAGGAGGAGGCGGGTGGGGCGACCGTCGAAGCGTGGTTCAAAGACGACGAGCGCGGCGCCGACGCAGCGATCGTCTTCGACTCGGGGATGGTCGATCAAGACACCCCGGCGATCACCGTCAGTGTGAGGGGCATCGTCTCGGTGCAGGTGAGGGTGCGGACCGCGCGCCGCAACCTCCACTCGGGGATGTACGGAGGCTCGGTTCTCAATGCTGTCCATGTGCTGCAAACGATGCTCGTCGGCGCGCTGCCAAATCCGTCGGGACGCTTGCCCGAAGAGCTGCGCGAGGGCGCGGTGCCGCCCTCGGACGAGGAGATCGCCTCGTGGGATGCTCTGCCGCCGGGCGAAGTCGTCCTGTCCGAGGCCGGGGGGCGACCTCTCGACGAGCGCTCGGGGGCCGAGCACTATCTCCGCAACGGGTCCGACTCCTCGCTCGACGTTAACGGGATCTACGGCGGCGATCCCGACAACGCACGCACGATCGTGCCGGCGACCGCGCGCGCCAACCTCACGATGCGCCTGGCTCCCGGCCAGGACGCCCAAGAGATGGGAGCGCGCCTCGAGCACCTGTTGCGTTCGGGAGCGCCCGCGGGGGCCGAAGTGGAGCTCGATATCAGCGCGGCGGAGCCGGCTTTGTTCGATTCTGCCTCCGAACCGCTGGTGCGCGGGCGGGAAGCCATCGCAGCGGCTACCGGCAGGCCGGTGGCGCTGGTGCGCTCGGGAGGATCGATCCCGATACTGGCCCTCTTCGCCGAGCGCAAGATCCAGACCATCGTCTCGGGCTTCGCCCTCGCCGGAGATCAAATCCACGCCCCCGACGAGAGCTATCGCGTCGACAGCCTCCGGCTCGGCGAGCGCGCCTCGCACGAGCTCTACTCGGCCCTGGCGACACTGGAGCCCTCGTGAGCTCGAATCCGCGAGGGCCGGCCACGAAAGTGGGGCGAAACTTTCTCATAGCCGCCGTGGTTCTGGCTGTTGCGGCGACGGTGGCCTGATATTTCTGCCACTCGCCTCGACGGTCGAATCTACGACCGGAACGACGACGTTCACGACACTGCCGGAGCAGGAGGGCAACGGTGTTATCTCTGTGCTGCTCCTCCCGGTGCTCATCACGGCCGTTGCTTTGATCATGGACAGCTCCCGCTACGCCTATTTCGCGCGCACGGCGGCCGCCTTCGTCATGTTGATTGGCTCGTTTGTGGCCATTGGCTCGATCGGGATCTTCTACGTCCCCGCAGCAGGAGCCTCAGTGGCGGCGGCGTTACGGCTCAATTGAAGGGATGTCCCGCCGGACCAATCAAGTACTCAAACGCGCTCAAAGCGCTGCTGGGTCCGGAATCCGTACTCAGGCGCGCTCAGAGCGCGATTCACTACCTCGATACCTAGCGCTGGCGGGAGGGTCAGGGATCCTCGCCGCGCGGCCGGCTCCCCTTACGGCGGAATGCAACGGCCGACAGCGCCTCCAGCACCACTCGGTGGGCGGCCATCGCAGTGATGCCGGCGTGGTCGTAGGGCGGCGACACCTCGACGACCTCCATGCCCGCCAGGTCCTTCTCGAGCGCCAGCCGCCTGACCGCGCGCAGCAACTCGCGGGTCGCCATTCCCCCGGGCTCGGGAGTGCCGGTTCCGGGAGCAAAGGCGGGGTCGAGAACGTCGATGTCGACCGACAAAAAGAGGGCCGCCGCATCGGAGATCTCCTCGAGCACGTCGTCTATCACCGAGTCGATGCCGCGCTCGATCACCTCCTCCATGCGATGCCAGCGCACCCCCGCAGAGCGCGCCCACTCGAACTCTTCGGGGAAGGGCCAGTAGCCGCGCAGCCCCACCTGGACGAGGCGCTCTCCGGGAATGACGTGGTCGTCGACGAGGTGGCGGAAGGGGGTGCCGTGCGACCATTTTACGTCCCAGATCTCGGTGGCGGTATCGGCGTGGGTATCGAACTGGACGACGGCGATGTCCGGATTGTGGGCGGCGACCGCGGCGATGTCGGGGTAGGCGATCGAGTGGTCCCCTCCGAGCACGACCGTGATCGGCCCCGCCTCGAGCACGGCCGCGACCGTGGCTCGCAGCGCCTCGAGGCTCGCCACCCCGTTTCCCGGAAAGACCGGGGAATCGCCATGGTCGACGATCACCAGCTCGGAGAAGGGATCGACCGAGAGGTCCATGTGCCACGCAGCGGGCTCGCCGCCTCCGTCGACCGCGAGGCGGATCTCACGGGGGCCGAAGCGGGTTCCGGGGCGGTGCGAAACCATGTCGTCCATCGGGGCCCCCACGATCGCGACGTCGGCTGTTCCGAGCTCGGCCACATCGAGCACAAGAGGGACCTTCTGGAAGGTCGGGCCTCCGGAGTAAGCGGGCTCTGAGGGGCGATTGACCAGCACGATCTCATCTTGTCAGGGGAGGCCCGATCGAATTGGATTTATCCCCGCCACATTGTCGAGTGGTGGTTGGTTGCTATGCAACAACTGATGACCACTCGGCGGAAAAGAGCGCTGTACAGTCCGGGCGTGGCCACCTTGGTGACTCTTCACGCCCATCCCGACGACGAGGCGATCTCCTGCGCAGGAACGATCGCCAAAGCCGTCGCTGACGGGCATCGCGTCGTGCTGGTGGTCGCCACCAAGGGCGAGAACGGCGAGGTGCCCGAGGGTTTCTTAGGCTCCGGTGAGACGCTCGGCGAGCGCCGGGTGAAGGAACAGGAGGAGGCGTGCCGCATCCTCGGGATCGCGAGGCTGGAATGGCTCGGCTACGTCGACTCGGGAATGATGGGGACGCCCCAAAACGACGTCCCCGAGTCCTTTTGGAGCGCCGACGTCGAGGCCGCGGCCGTCCGCTTGGCGGCAATCCTCGAGGACGAGAACGCGGACATCCTCACCAACTACGATCCCGCCGGGACCTACGGCCACCCGGACCACATCCAGTGCCACCGCGTCGGTCTCAGGGCGGCGGAGCTGGCGGGAACACCTCGCCTCTACGAGTCGGTGGTGAACCGAGACCACATCAAGGAGAACCTGGCCCGGCTCTCCGAGGAGGAGCTGCAAAGAGTGCAGGCGGGCGGGCTCGACCCCGCCGAGCTCGATGGGCTGGGCGTTGCCGCGTCCGAGATAACGACCGCGGTGGACGTGCGCGACTACCTCGGTCTCAAGCGCTCGGCGATGGCGGCACACGCAAGCCAGATCGCCGACACCTCCTTCTTTCTCGCCATGCCGCACGAATTCTTCGAGCAGTCCTTCGGCACCGAGTGGTTCATCCGCCGGGCTGCGGGTGAGGCAGAGACCAGCCTGTTCAGAAGGGATCTGACATGAAAGAGATGACCACTCAAGAAACGAGGGAGTTTCTGCGCGCCGGCACG
>DASRPA010000287.1:0-11483 GCA_035646635.1 Actinomycetota bacterium
GCCGCCGCTACTACGAACGAAGTAAGCGATGCCCCGAGCCACGAATAGGCTGTCGGCAAATTCAGCCACTGACCCAACAGGCTCGTCATCCATCCCGACCACCATGAAACCGTCCCCGGATTGATCCAGTTGTAGGTCAAGAACCCAATCGCCCAGGCGGCAATCAGGGGCCAGTTAACGCCGCCCGCGTACCAGTACACACCATCCCTTCGGTAGAGCGCCGCCACGTCGTAGCGCCCGCCACGCAACAGGTAATAGTGGGCAGCGAGCACCCCGAACAAGGGCACGAACAGCGCCCCGAGCAACAACAGGAAGTTCTCGTACTGCACCAGGTTGACGACCAGCGCGAGCGCAGTGCAGATCACACCCACCAACAGGACCAGAAAGCGCTGCGGCGCCCGCGGCACGATGTTCTGCACCGACACCGCTGTCGAGTACATATTGGCGAACGCCTCGTCGGTCTCATCCACCAGCAGGATCAGAAGAGCAACGAATCCCACCGGAATCGCCAGCATCGCTCCGATGAATCCCTCGGGATCGGTCGGATCACCACCCTGCCCGAGTACGAGCAAGACTCCGATCGTGAAGAACCACACGTGCGCCACGAAGTAGCCGATTCCGGCTCCCCAGAACGCGGCCCCGCCCTTGCGGGCAAAACGAGAGTAGTCGGCGACCAGAGGTAACCACGAGATCGGCAACGCTACCGACAGATCCACGGCCTGCCAGAAGTTCGGCCACCCTCCTTCACCGGTGCTTGACCAGAAGGCAGAGATCTCGAAGGTTGAAAGCATGTACCAAGTTATGTATGCGCTCGACGCGATGACGGCCCACACCGCAAAGCGCCGGATCCACTGCCTCACGACCGCTACCGGCCCGCCGGCCGCCATGACCACGGATATCACCCCGAAGAGGATCACCCACACAGGGCGCGCCCCTACCCCAACTATCCGCTCGCTGATCGCCGCAGCCGCCGCCGCGATGATGAACAGCTCGAACGAACCCCATCCGATGTTCTGCAGAACGTTGAAGATGGTGGGCACGTACGAGCCGCGTATGCCAAGGGGTGCGCGGTACAGGGCCATCGTCGGCACCCCGTTATCGGCCCCGATGCGAGCCGCGGTCGCCAGCATGAGGTTGCCGATCAACGCCCCAACGACTATGGCCACCAGCGCATCCCTGAAACTCAGCGCCGGAACGAACAACGCCCCGACGACCGGCAGCAGAAGCGAGATGCCCAGATTGCCCCACAGCACACCCATATCGATGCCGCTGAAGACGCGCTTCTCGGCCGGAACCGGCTCGATGCCCCATGCAGGAACCTGCTCGATACGTTCGAGCACGCTCATGTGCTCACCTCCCTACGCCCGCGTTACCGGGATCAGGTTGAGGGCCCACTCAGGCCCTGCCTATGGGTCGCGGACGGCGTCGGCCCGCCTCTCAGCCCGGTTGCCCCGAGCTCCCCTGATTGCCGTCGAGTATAGGGCCGCCGGATTCGGAGTGTCCAGCGGTTGACAAGCGTGCGGGTCTCCGAATAGATGTATGTGGTTCAGCCCCAGGTCGCGCACCGAGAGGAGATGGCGGTTGACCGACTGCCTGGTTGGTGTTGTCGCAAACCCTGCGTCGGGAAGAGACATCCGCCGCCTCGTCAGCGGCGCCTCAGTCTTCGACAACACCGAGAAGGGCTCGATGATCGTTCGCCTGCTGGGTGGCCTGGGTGCAGTCGCTGTGGATCGAGCCCTCTTGATGCCCGCCGGCGACGGCGTGGCGGAGAGCCTGCATCGCCACCTGCGGGGGCGGACGGGAATGCTCGCAGCGCAGCCACTCCCGGAAGTGGAGTTCCTCGACATCGCCCCGCAGGGGGACGCCGGCGACACGGCCCGCGCCGTGACCGCCATGGTCGAGCGGGGAGCCCGCGCAATCGCCGTCCTTGGCGGCGACGGCACGCATCGGATCGTGGCCAAGCACTGCCACGACGTTCCCCTATGTGCGCTGTCCACGGGGACCAACAACGCCTTCCCCGAGTTTCGGGAAGCCACCGTCGCGGGCCTCGCCGCGGGGCTGGTGGCCACCGGTCGGGTGGACTTCCGGGCCTCGTTACGACGAGAGAAGCTCCTGTCGGTGGCGGTCTCAGGGGGTCGGATCGACCGCGCGCTGGTGGACGTTGCCCTCAGCACGGACCGCTGGATCGGCGCCCGCGCCCTGTGGCGCCCACAAGACCTGTCGGAGGCATTCGTGACGTTCGGCGACCCCTGCGCCGTGGGCCTGTCGGCCGTCGCAGGCCAACTCGACCCGACCGCGCGCAGCACGCCCTGGGGATTGCACCTGCGCTTTGCTCCGCCCGAACGAGCGGCGTCGGTAGTCACTGTCGCTATCGCCCCCGGACTCGTTACCGCCGTGGGGGTCGACGAGATCAGGCGATTGCAGCCGGGAGAAGTGGTTGAAACGACCATGCCGGGTGGCTGCGTGGCGCTCGACGGCGAGCGAGAGATCGAGCTTTCGGACGGCGATCGCGTGAGCGTCACTCTTGGCGAGGGACCACTGGTGATCGACGTCGACAAGGTCATGGCGCAGGCCGCCGCACACCACTTGTTCAACGGTGCCGCGGCACGACTTCCATTGAACGGCAACACAAGCCACCACTGAGAGAAGGAGGAGACAGTTGAGCACAACAGTTACCCGTGCAGACCAGGTAGGTGCCGAGCAATTGGCCTCTTGGTATCAGACCATGCGCACGATCCGCGAGTTCGAGGAGCGGGTACACACGGAGTTCGCCACCGGCGAGATCCCCGGGTTCGTCCATCTATACGCGGGGGAAGAAGCGATCGCCGCCGGCGTGATGGCCCACCTGAATGAAGACGATTACATTGCGTCCACCCACCGCGGTCATGGTCATGCCATCGCCAAGGGCTGCGACGTAAAGGCCATGATGGCCGAGATCTACGGCAAGCAGACGGGGCTGTGCCACGGCAAGGGTGGCTCGATGCATATCGCCGATCTCGCTACCGGGATGCTCGGCGCCAACGGCATAGTCGGCGGGGGGCCTCCTCTGGTATGCGGAGTGGGGCTCTCGGCGAAGATCCGCGGCACGAAGCAGGTAGGGGTGTCTTTCACGGGCGATGGCGGCTCGAACCAAGGCACCACTCTCGAGAGCTTGAACCTCGCGGCAGCCTGGCACGTCCCGTGCGTATTCATCATCGAGAACAACGGTTACGCCGAGGCCACCTCCAGCAACTGGTCCGTCCGGACGGACATCGCTAAACGCGCCGATGGCTTCGGCATGCCCGGCGTCGTCGTCGACGGACACGATTTCTTTGCCGTATACGAAGCGGCCGGCGAAGCCATCCTTCGTGCGCGCGAAGGCGGCGGGCCGTCGTTGCTGGAAATGAAGGTCAACCGCTACTTCGGACACTTCGAAGGGGACCAGCAGACATACCGGGCAGAGGGCGAGGTCGAGAATATCCGTGCGACGCGCGACTGCCTGATCGGGTTTCGCTCGCGCGTGCTGTCGGCGGGCCTCGTTAAGGAGGCCGCGCTCGACACCATCGATTCCGACGCTCGCAAGATGATCGACGAGGCCGTCGATGCAGCCAAAGCGGCCCCGTATCCAGACGTGTCCGAACTTCTGACCGACGTCTATCTCTCGTACTAGGAGGCCGAATCATGGCACGCAAGATCACGTACATGCAGGCGATCAACGAGGCCCTCGACCAAGAGATGACGCGCGACGAGACGGTCGTGGTGTTCGGCGAGGACGTGGTCGGGGGCACCGGCTCGCCGGGCGAAGACGATGCCTGGGGCGGCGTCCTCGGGGTCACCAAGGGCCTCAAGGCGAAGCACCCGAATCAGATCCTCGACACGCCGATCAGTGAGTCGGCATTCATAGGAGCCGCCGCCGGGGCGGCCTGCTCTGGGCTGCGCCCGGTCGCAGAGCTCATGTTCGTGGACTTCATGGGCGTCTGCTTCGATCAGATCTACAACCAGGCCGCCAAGTTTCGCTACATGTTCGGCGGCAAAGCCCGGACGCCGTTGGTGATCCGTACCATGTGGGGCGCAGGGATCCGGGCGGCCAGCCAGCACAGTCAGAGCCTCTACCCGATCTTCACGCACGTCCCCGGACTCAAGGTCGCCATCCCGTCGAACCCGTATGACGCTAAGGGGCTGCTGATCGCCTCGATCCGCGACGACGACCCCGTGATCTTCTTCGAGAACAAAGTGCTGTACTCAGTCGAGGGCGACGTGCCCGAGGAAAGCTATGTAGTCCCTCTCGGTGAGGCAAACGTGGTGCGCGAGGGCGGCGACGTCACGGTCGTTGCGATTGGGCGGATGGTGTCGCTCGCCGAGCAGGCAGCCGAGGGGCTAGCTCAAGACGGCATCGAGGTGGAGATCATCGACCCGCGTACGACGTCACCGCTCGATACCGACACGATCTTTGAAAGCGTCGAGAACACCGGGCGGCTGGTGGTCGTGGACGAGGCCAACCCCCGCTGCAGCCTGGCAGCCGACATCTCTGCCCAGGTGACTCAGGAATGCTTCTCGGCATTGAAGGCGGCGCCACAGATGGTGACCGCTCCGCACACGCCGCCGCCCTTTTCGCCCGTCCTCGAGGACGAGTACGTGCCGAGCGCCCAGCGAATTGCAGACGCCGTTCGGGAGACCGTCGGCGGCAGGGTCGGTCAGCCCGCGTGAGTCTGGCAATCACCAAGGTCGGGATGCCGAAGTGGGGCCTGTCCATGAAAGTAGGACAGATTCTCGAATGGCTGGTGGATGAGGGCGCCACGGTCGATTCGGGTACCGAGATCGTCGAGGTCGAGACCGAAAAGATCGCGGGGGCCATCGAGGCCCCTGCGGCCGGGGTTCTGCGCCGCCGGGTAGCCGGCAGCGGCGAGAGCATCCCAGTAGGCGGTCTCGTCGCCGTGATCGCAGACGAGGCCACCTCGGACGGCGACATCGACGCGTTCGTCGCGGAGTTCCAGGCCAACTTCGTACCTCCTGAGGAGGGCGAGGAGGCCGGCCCTTCCACCGAGAAGGTCGAGATCGGCGGCATCTCACTTCGTTATCTGAGGTTGGGTGAGGGCGAGCCGGCTCTGGTGCTGCTTCACGGCTTCGGGGGCGATCTGAACAACTGGCTGTTCAACTCGCCGGCGCTCTCCGAGCACCGCACCGTCTACGCGTTGGACCTTCCCGGCCACGGCGGATCGACGAAGATCGACGGTGGATTCAAGGACCTGGTCGATGCGGTCGCCGGATTCCTCGACGAGCTGGGCGTGGAGCGGGCACACCTCGCCGGTCACTCGATGGGCGGGGCGGTGGCGCTTCAGTACGCTCTCGATAATCCCGACCGGGTCGCGTCACTGGTTCTGATCGACAGCGCAGCTCTGGGCGACGAGATCAACGCCGACTACATCAACGGCTTTCTCTCCGCCGCCAAGCGGCGCGAGCTGAAGGATGTGCTGAAGCTGTTGTTCGCGAATCCAGACTTGGTCACACGGCAGATGGTGGACGAGGTGCTGAAGTACAAGCGCCTCGACGGAGTCAAGGAGGCGCTTGAAGCACTGGCGAGCGACCTGTTCCCGGAGGGCCGCCAGATGGTCGTACTAGCGTCGCGGCTTGGTGAGGTACAGGCCCCCGTGCTCGTCATCTGGGGTGCCGCGGATCGCATCTTGCCACTCGCTCATGCGCAGGGGTTGCCGGAAAACGTCCGCGTCGAGGTGCTCGACGGGCAGGGTCACTCGCCGCACATGGAGGCGGCCAACGAGGTAAACCGGTTGATAGGCAAGTTCCTGGACGAGGAGGGCGTCTGATGCAGATCCCCAAAGAGATGGTCGTGGAGCGCATCCGCGCTCAGGCGGACGCCGACACGGCGTCGCGCGCGGAGTCGGAGCTGCCCGACAAGATCGACCCCGAAAACGACGCCGAGCTCCTGCGAAGCTTCGGGCTCGACCCGGCCGCTCTGGCCTCGGACACGCCCGGGTCGCCGGGCGTGGGCTGACCTCGGCTTCTTGGAGCCCGCGGCCCCCGATCTTTTAGGGGCGCCTGAGTGCCGAAAACCGCACTCAGAGGCGGTAAAAACGCGGGAGGGGTTAAAGTTAGGGGAGGACGTCCATGTAGCGCTCGCGCTCCCAGTCGGTGACCGCGGACAGGAAGCGCTCCCACTCGTCCCTCTTGTAGTGCTCGAACACGCTGTAGAGGCGGCCGGTCAACGCGCCACGCACTACCTCGTCCTCGGCCAGCGCGTCGAGAGCCTCTCCGAGGTGGCCGGGCACGCGCGGGATCTCGCCACCCTCGTCCAGCACGTCGTAGACGTTGCGCTGCTGTGGGGGGCCGGGGTCGAGCTTGCGCTTTACCCCGTCGAGCCCGGCTCGCAACAGCGCCGCTTGCGTGAGGTAGGGGTTGCACGCTGAGTCCACGGCGCGGAACTCGAAGCGGCCGCCGCTTGCAACACGCACCAAACAGGTGCGGTTCTGCCAGCCGTAGTCCTTGTAGATGGGAGCCCAGAAACCGAAGTCCCAGAAACGCTTGTAGGAGTTGACCGTCGGAGCTCCGAGGCATGTGAGAGCTCGGTAGTGATCGAGGATCCCGCCCATGAACTGCAGGCCGATTTTGGACAACCTCGCCGGCCCCTTCTCGTCGTAGAAGACGTTGTTGCCCTCCTCGTCGACCAGCGTGAAGTGGTGATGGGCACCGTTGGCCGACACTCCTGTAAACGGCTTGGGCATGAAGCAGGCGGTGACGCCGTGCTTTCTCGCCACCGCGGCACAGATCTGCCGGTAGGTCGAGAGGTTGTCTGCGGTGCGGACTGCGCGGTCGAACAAGAAGTTCAGCTCGAGCTGTCCAGGCGAGTCCTCGTGGTCGCCGTAAGAGGGAGTGAGACCCAGCCGCTCGGCGTAGTCGATAACGTCCAGAATGATAGGACGCAGCTCCTCGAACTGATTGATGTGGTAACACCACGGCTTCGTAAGTCCCACGGCGTCGTTGGGATCGTCGGTCTTTTTCATCCACATCATCTCGGGCTCGATGCCGCACAAGAACGTGTAACCGAGCTCCTGTTCGATCTCGTTGACGATCCGCTTGAGGTTCTGACGTGGGTCGGCCTCGAGAAGGCCCCCGGTCTCAGTGTCATAGCAGTCGCAAAAGACGCGCGCCACGCGTGAGTCCCACGGTAGCTGTGCGAAGGTGTCGAGGTCGGCGATGGCGGCGAGCTCCGACTCCTCGGGCCCGAAACCAATGTAGCGACCCTTCTGGTCCACGAAAAGGTCGGCGGTGGCACCGTAGACCAACTGATAGCCGTCCTCTGCAACCTTCTCCCAATGAGTCGCCGACACTCCCTTGCCGTTGATGTGACCCGACACCGAGATCTGCTGGAAGAAGATGTACTTGATCCCCTGCTCGTTGATGAACTTGCGGATCTCGTTGATCCTGTTACGCCGGTTGGAGTCGCTGCGGACGGCCTCGAGGTTCGGGTAGGGATCTGGTACCGGCCCCCGGGACAGAACGTCCTGTACCTGCGTCATCCCCTGACCGGCTTCGAGGTTTGCCACGCTGAGCTCCTTTGCTGAACGGATTGCTAACGAACAGAAACCGGACACGGCGACGCCTGCGATCGCTCGCCAACGAGCCCCCAGGCAAAGGTCGCTCACCGTCGGAGGCGGCCATGCCTATCGGGACGCTACGTGAGAGGGAAGGCTCCGTCAAGGCGAGAGGCCGTCGGAGCCGACGGCGGGCGGTAAGCTTGCCCCACCACTTGGAGGGGCCTCGCCATTTTCCGCGGAGAGAGGAGCACAGACCATGTGCGGAATCGCCGGCATCATCCATAGGGACGGCTCCGCCGACATCGGCAACGAGATGACCGCGATGCTTCAGTCCATGAAGCATCGCGGTCCCGACTCGACCGGCTATGCGCTGTTCGGCCCGCCCACCGACCTGATCGTGATCCGCTTCAAGCTGGCGGACTCCAACGACCGGCGCGATTTCGAGTTCAAGGAGCGGCTGGAACGGCATCGCCTCGAGGTCGAGTCCCGCCTCAATAAGATCGGCGCCACCATCGACCGGGTCGAGAGCGAGACCCAGTACGCCTACCGGGCCCGTGTTCGCTATGAAGGCGACATCAAGTCGCTCACCGACTATCTCGAGGACATCCCCGGCTGCGAGGTGCTCTCGCTGGGCCACTCGCTCGAGATCATCAAGGACCTCGGAGACGCAGCCGAGGTCTGCGAGCAGTACAACTTGGATGGCTTCGAGGGCACCCACGGCATCGGCCACGTCCGCATGGCCACCGAGTCAGACGTGGACATCTCCGGCGCCCACCCCTACTGGGCCTACCCGTTCTCGGATGTGGCCGTGGTCCACAATGGCCAACTCACGAACTACTTCCGCTGGCGGAGGCGGCTCGAGCACTCGGGACATCGCTTTCAGTCCGAATGCGACTCCGAGATCATCGCCGTGTACCTGGCCGAGAAGATGGCCGGCGGGCGCTCGCTGGAGGACGCGATGAACGATAGCCTTGACGATCTCGACGGCGTCTTCACCTACATGGCCGTGACCGAAAACAGCCTCGGCATGGCCAAGGACGAGATGGCGGCCAAGCCCTTAGTCCTCTACGAGTCCGACGATCTCGTGGCCATGGCGTCCGAGGAGATCGCCATCCGCGCCATCCTCGACCGCGAGATCGACACTAGCGACCCCTACGAGAAGCAGGTGCTGGTGTGGTCACGGTAGACGAGCGGGAGCGGCGCACCAAGTACGACGCCCGCGGGCTGAGTGAGCCCCACGCCAACGTCCCCAAGGTCTCAGACATCGAGGACGGCCGTGCCTCCTTCGACGCCACCGGGCTCAGCACGCGCGAGATCAACCTCGAGCTCCGCTGGCTGCTCTACGAAGAGGGCATCGGCGACGTCACGCTCCGCAACCCCGCCGCCAAGCACTCCATCGCCGTGGGCATCCTCAGACGCTGCAAACTGCGCATCGAGGGCAGCCTCGGCTACTTCGGTCTGGGCTTGATCGACGGCCCCGAGGTCGTCGTGACCGGCCGGGTGGGGTGGTCGGTGTGCGAGAACATGATGTCGGGGGTGGTCGTGATCGAGAAGAACGCAGGCTCCCTCACCGGCGCCGCCATCCGCGGCGGCGACCTGGTCATCACCGGCAGCGTGGGCGCTCGCACCGGCGTCGATCAAAAGGGCGGCACGATCATGATCGGCGGCAACGCCGGCGCCATGACCGCTTTCATGATGCAGCGCGGCCACCAGATCATCTGCGGAGACGCGGGTCCGGGTCTCGGCGACTCTATGTACGAAGGCACGATCTACGTGGCGGGCAAGGTCAAGTCCTTGGGCATCGACTGTGTCGAAGGGGAATGGAACGACTCAGACACCGAGTTCATCGACCGCAAGTTTTCGATCTACGGCTTCGAAAAGCCCGACTCGTTCCAGAAGTTCGTCTGCGGAAAGCAGCTTTACAACTACGACAGTCTCGAGCCGAACGAGCGCAAGCTCGTCATTTAAGGGGGCCGGCAAGCGTGGAGGACGATCTCTCCAGCAAGTCCATCCTCGGGCACAGCCGCATCTTCACGCCCGAGGTCATCAACGACATCCACGTAAAGGCGGAGCTCGGCCGCTACCGCATGCGCGGCTTCTCCATGTTCAAGCCGATTCCGCATTGGGATCAGCTCATGTTCCTTCCCGGCACGCTTACTCGCTTCGTGATCGAGGGCTACCGGGAGAAGTGCGAAACCAAGACCGTGCTCGGCGCCCGCTTCGCCAAGAACCCGATCGAGCTCGACATCCCCATCTACATCACCGGCATGAGCTTCGGTGCGCTGTCGTTGGAGGCCAAGATGGCGCTCGCCAAAGGCGCATCCATGGCCGGCACCGCAACCTGTTCGGGAGAGGGCGGGATGATCCCGCCTGAAAGAGAGCTCTCGACCAAGTGGTACTACCAAAACATCCAGAGCCGCTACGGCTTCAACCCCCATCACCTCATGCTCGCCGACGCCTGTGAGTTCTTCATCGGACAGGGCTGCAAGGTCGGCCTCGGCGGCCACCTCATGGGTCAGAAGGTCACCGAGCAAGTTGCCGAGATGCGCTCGCTCCCGCCCGGGATCGACCAGCGTTCGCCCGCACGCCATCCCGACTGGCTGGGCCCGGACGACCTCTCCCTGAAGGTGCAGGAAATCCGTGAGGCGACCGACTACCGCATACCGATCCAGCTCAAGCTGGGGGCCGCACGCGTCTACGACGACATCCGCATGGCCGCCAAGTGCGGGCCCGACATCATCTACCTCGACGGCGCCGAGGGCAGCACCGGCGCCGGCCCGCACATAGCGACCGAGGAGACCGGCATCCCGCTGATGGCTGCGATCCCCGAAGCCCGTCGGGCACTCGAGGACGTCGGCTTGCTCGACGACATCGACCTGGTGGTGGCGGGGGGGATCCGCAACGGCGCCGACGTGGCCAAGTGCCTTTCCCTGGGCGCCAAGGCCGTCGCGATCGGAACGTCGGCTTTGATGGCGCTCAACTGCAACAAGGAGATCCCCGGCGTCACCGACTACGAGGGCACCGTGGGCGTGCCGGCGGGCCAGTGCTATCACTGCCACACCGGCCGCTGCCCGGTGGGGATCACGACCCAGGACCCGGAGCTCCGCAAACGCCTGGACGTCGACGACGCCGCCGGGCGCGTCTACAACTTCCTCACCGCGATGACGATGGAGCTGCAGATGATCGCCAGGGCGTGCGGCAAGACCGACGTCCACAGCCTCGAGCCCGAGGACCTCTGCGCCCTGACGGTCGAGGCCGCAGCCATGGCCAAGGTGCCGCTGGCGGGCACCAGCTACACACCGGGCGTAAGCGAGGAGCGCACACTGGAAGAGATCAGATCCATGCTCGAAAAGTACGTCACGAACGGGGGGGCATAGCTGTGGCCACTCAGGAGCGAGACGACCGGCCCCAGCCCGCCACTCTCGACGCCGAGGCGATGGCGGGCCACTCGTTTCCCTACCAGCACGACATCGGAGAGGTGGACGGCATCGACCTGATGGCCGTCACTCCCGGCAAGGACCTCAACTGGCTCGAGGACATCGAGCTGCTCGAGGAAGAAGGTGTACCGGCGGTCTTCGATCGCTACTCGAACGCCTTTCTGAAGATCCACTTCGCCATCCCCGAGGGCCGTGAGAACGAGATCGCCCGCAAGGTCCTGATGGCGCATCTGCTGTCGGGCAACTCCTATGGAATCCAGCTCAAGCGGGCCAACGCCAAATTCCGCCAGCCCCTGTTGGGGCCGTGGGTGGAGAATTCGGAGGCCGTGGGGGAGAACTGGAAGCCCCGGGTCCTGGCCGGCTGGGAGCGCCCCGCCGGGCATTAGTGGTCTTTCTCGAGTTGCCCTCTCTGCCCGAACGCCGAACTTTGTATCCCTGCCCACACCAGGTGTGGGTACAGCTCCAAAGTTGCCGACCTGGGCACCGAGCCGACCGGTGAGCGACAGGAGGCTGGAGC
>DASRPA010000288.1:0-7367 GCA_035646635.1 Actinomycetota bacterium
TCGAGCTACTGCGCCGGGGCATCGAGAGCGGGCTCAGCGTGGGCCTGGTCGACGCCGACGTCGCCCAGGCCCACGCTGAGCCCGCTCTCGATGCCCCGGCGCAGTAGCTCGACCGCGACCGTGGTCTTGCCGGCGTCGATGCCTCCGAGCAGGAGCACGATGCCGGGGCGCGCGAGCACGCGTTCGTAGAATGCTTCCAGCTCGGAGATCATCTGTTCTCAGCTCCGGCTGCTTGACCTTTGTGCGTCACCCCCGCATTCAACCTCATGCTTCGCCGACGGAGCCGTCGCGGGAGCCGGTTCGCTCTCCAGGCCCAACTTTGAGCCCTCAACCACACCCCAGGTGGTTGCAGCGACAAAGTTCGGCTCCGCCAGCAAAGATCTCGGCCAATCAGGGTAAGGAAGCTGCCATCAACCGTAGCTAGAGGAGAAGAGCCGAAGACCAACAAACAAGGACAGCCCAAGGAGAGCGAGCTCCCGGGCACCCTGAAGCGCTCACCCAAGAAGGCTCAGAGGAAGTTCGCCAAGGCACATGACAGCGCCGCCGAGGCGTACGGCAACGGCGAACGCCCCCATCAGTCGCCCTACTCCGCCCTCAAGCACACCAACGAGAAGGTCGGCGATCATTGGGAGGCGAGGAAGCCTCTTCCTCCTGGGCGAAGCGAAAACGAAGGATGGCATGCAATCCATAGAGGATCCGTCGAAACTCCGGAAGATCGTCCGCGGTTCGGGCCGTCGTCACCCAGGTCGTCTAGGAACGTCCTAGGAGTTTAACGAGGTGCGTGATTTCGACATGCGTTAGTGCCATTGTCCCCGATGAATCTCGCATCTCCATGGTCTTCAGTCTGATTCCGATGGTAGACCGATTACCTGGAACGATCGGCGGTGGTCAGTAGTCGCACCGGGGAGTGGAACTCGGGATTGCGGGTCGCTTCTGTGCATCGACCTCCCGCGACCAGGAGGGTGGGCTACCGGCTTTAGGGTCGAGGTGAACGCTTGATCCACTGGAGGAGGCTTGACTATGGACGAGGGAGCGCGCCGAAGTGAGGTGCCCGCGACGGCGGGCCGTTTCGCCAACCCCGGGCCCACCCCGCAGCTGTCCTCCGAGGAGCTGCGGAAGATCGACGCCTACTGGCGAGCGGCCAACTACCTTTCGGTGGGACAGATCTATCTCCTCGACAACCCGCTTCTCGCGGAGCCGCTGCGCCCTGAGCATGTGAAGCCCCGCCTCCTGGGACACTGGGGGACGACCCCCGGCCTCAACTTCCTCTACGCTCATATGAACCGCGCCATTGAGAGACACGACCTCGACGCTATCTACGTCACCGGTCCCGGCCATGGCGGCCCCGGCATCGTCGCAAACACCTACCTCGAGGGGACGTACAGCGACATCTATCCAGACATCAGCCCGGACGCCGAGGGTATGCGCAAGCTGTTCCGGCAGTTCTCGTTCCCCGGCGGGATCCCCAGCCACGCTGCGCCTGAGACTCCGGGCTCGATCCACGAAGGCGGTGAGCTCGGCTACGCGCTCGTACACGCCTACGGAGCTGCCTTCGATAACCCCGACCTGCTGGTCTGTTGCGTCGTCGGCGACGGTGAAGCAGAGACTGGAGCGCTCGCCACTAGCTGGCATTCGAACAAGTTCATCAACCCCTCGCGCGATGGCGCCGTCCTGCCGGTGCTGCACCTGAACGGCTACAAGATCGCGGGGCCGACCGTCTTGGCTCGCATTCCCCACGAAGAGCTGCGTTGTCTTTTGGAAGGTTACGGGCACAAGCCCTACTTCGTCGAAGGCGATGAACCGCAGGAGATGCACGAACTCATGGCGGGGACGCTCGACGAGGTCGTCCGTGAGATACGAGATATTCAAGCCGACGCCAGGCAACACGGGTTCCAAAAGCGTCGTCCCTGGCCGATGATCGTGCTGCGCACTCCTAAGGGATGGACCGGACCCGAAGAGGTCGACGGACTGCCTATGGAGGGAAGCTTTCGCTCGCACCAGGTTCCGCTTGCAGAGATAGGAAAGAACCCCGAACACCTCACGCAGTTGGAGGTGTGGCTGAGGAGCTACCGTCCCGACGAGTTGTTCGATGACCGCGGCGCTCTGGTCGAAGAACTTACGGAGCTCGCCCCACAGGGACCCCGCCGCATGGGAGCGAACCCGCACGCTAACGGTGGTGCGCTGCTGCGCGCCCTGCGCCTGCCGGACTTCCGCTCCTACGCGGTCGAGGTGACCAAGCCGGGCACTACCGAAAGCGAGCCCACGCGCGTCCTCGGCGGTTTCCTGCGCGATGTCATGAGGTTGAACGAGCAGACGCGCAACTTCCGCGTAATGGGCCCCGACGAGACCGCGTCGAACCGCCTGGGTGCGCTGTTCGATGTTACCGACCGGGTCTCGACCGCCGAGATCCTGCCCACCGACGACCACGTTTCGCCGGACGGGCGTGTCATGGAGGTACTGAGCGAGCACATGTGCCAGGGCTGGCTGGAGGGGTATCTCCTCACCGGGCGCCACGGGTTGTTCTCCTGCTACGAGGCCTTCATCCACATCGTCGACTCGATGTTTAACCAGCACGCCAAGTGGCTCAAGGTAACCCGGGAGATCCCGTGGAGACGGCCGATCGCGTCGCTCAACTACCTGCTCACGTCCCACGTGTGGCAGCAGGACCACAACGGCTTCTCCCATCAGGATCCCGGGTTCATCGACCACGTGATCAACAAGAAGGCCGAGATCGCGCGCGTCTATCTGCCGCCCGACACCAACACCCTGCTGTCGGTGGCAGATCACTGCCTGAGGAGCCGGCACTATGTGAACGTCATCGTCGCGGGTAAGCAGCCCTGCCTGAACTGGCTGTCGATGGACGACGCCGTCGGGCACTGCACCCGGGGCATCGGCGTGTGGAACTTCGCCAGTAGTGACGACGGCGATGAACCCGACGTCGTGATGGGCTGCGCCGGCGACGTGCCGACGCTAGAGACCCTTGCCGCCGTTGATCTGCTGCGCCGTCACCTCCCGAACCTCAAGGTGAGGGTGATCAACGTCGTCGACCTGATGCGCCTTCAGCACGGGACCGAACACCCGCACGGGTTATCGGATGCGGACTTCAATGCCCTATTCACCATCGACAAGCCTGTCATATTCGCCTATCACGGTTACCCGTGGCTGATCCATCGCCTTACCTACCGGCGCACCAACCACCACAACATCCATGTGCGCGGGTACAAGGAGGAGGGCACGACCACGACGCCATTCGACATGGTGATGCTCAACGACCTGGATCGCTTCCACCTCGTCATGGACGTTATCGATCGGCTGCCCGGCCTCAGGGTCGCGGCCGCGGGGGTACGCCAGCTCATGGTCGATGGGCGCGCCGCAGCGCGCGCGTATACTCGCGAGTTCGGGGAAGACGATCCACAGGTCCGCGACTGGAGCTGGCCCTACTGAAGCTCTCGTCATAGCCATGCGCATCCTCGTGATCAACGCTGGGTCGAGCAGCGTCAAGCTGCGAATGGTCGAGGCGGACGATTCGGTGACTCTGTCACTCGACCTCCCCGCCATGGATGGAGCCTCGGAGGTGGCGGCGCTCACCGCAGAGCTCGAGGAGCTCTCCCATGTCGATGCGATCGGCCACCGGGTCGTGCATGGGGGAGACAGGTTCAAGGACAGTGTGAAGATCGACGATGAGGTCGTTCACGAGCTCCGTTCACTTGTCGACCTCGCTCCGTTGCATCAACCGAGATCGTTGGCGGCGCTCGAGATCGCGAGCGACGTGTTGCCAAATACGCCGAGGGTGGCCTGCTTCGATACCGCTTTTCACGCCACCATGCCGGCGGAGGCTTCCATCTATGCGATCCCCGAAGCATGGCGGGAGCGATGGGGCATCCGGCGCTACGGTTTTCACGGCCTCTCTCACTCGTACGCATCTCGGCGGGCCGCGGAGTTGCTTGAACGAAGTCCCGTGGGGCTCCGCGTGGTCACGTGTCATCTCGGCGCGGGCGCTTCTCTAGCTGCGGTCCGCGACGGCGTCTCCGTCGACACGACCATGGGGTTCACGCCGCTCGAGGGCCTCGTCATGGCGACGCGGTCGGGCGACTTCGATCCGGGTGCTGTGCTCTGGTTGCAGGAGCAAGGCGGGCTGTCTGCCGCGGAGGTGTCCGCTGCGCTGGAGCATCGCTCGGGACTGCTCGGGCTCGCGGGCACGAGCGACATGCGCGCGGTGGTGGCAGCAGCGGATGCAGGCGAAGCGAACGGGAGACTCGCCCTCGACGTCTACCTGCACCGGCTTCGGGCGGGGATCGCCGCAATGACGGCCGCCCTCGGAGGGCTCGACGCTCTGGTCTATACCGGCGGCATGGGGGAGAACTCCCCGGTCGTGCGCGCCCGCGCGGCGGCCGGTCTGGAGTTCCTGGGGATCGCCGTCGATCACGCACGAAACGACACGGTTAACGGCGACGCCGACGTCACGGCTTCGGGAGCGGCCGTGCGTACCCTGGTCGTGGCGGCACGCGAGGACCTTGAGATCGCCCGCCAGGTTCGTCGAGTGCTGCTGCACGGAAATGAGCCAATGAGAGCGGTCTGTGTACAGCCCCGCAACTCAAGAAGCTAGGCGGCGCCCGATGAGGGCGGCGCGAGAGTGTCTGACCACTTGGTCGCTCACCGATCCCAGGATCGCGCGCGCGATCGGGCCCAGGCCGCGGGAGCCAACTGCGACGAGATCGAACTGGTCACCTTCGGCCTCCCTCAACAGCTGCTCGGTTGGGTTGCCCGAGCAGCTGTGAGCCTCGACCTCGAAGCTCGCGTCGCGTAGATGGGTAGCCGCTCTGTCCGCGCTCCTCTGTCCACGGTTGCGCATCTGCCTCTCGATCTCCTCGTTCTGTTGGTAGGCTTCTGGCGGAATCTGAGTTGCAACAGGGACCGCAAAGTACAAGGGCGAATTCGAGGGTATGACCGACACGACCGTAATGGCGGTGCGGGCCGGATCTGCGAAGCGCTCCAGCATGCTGACGGTGAAGTCGGCCCCTCGCGAGCCATCGGTGCCGATCAACACGCGCCCCCTTTCACCTTCGGAGTGAGCCTCGTGAACGATCAGAACCGACCACGGGGACGAGTGCAGGACGTAGGTGCTTACGCTTCCGAGCAGTTGGTTGCCAAGCCAGCTCCCACCACCCGCGCCCATGACCACGAGGTCGTACCAGTCGTTCTCGACCGCCCGTACGATCTCCTGGCCGGGATGTCCCTCCGCCGTGTGACCCCGTGCCGTGAAGCCGGCCGACAGCAGCTTTTCTACGGCTGCGTCGACGATCGCCAGCGTGTCCTCGCGCCTCGGGGGCACCGGGTCGATCGCGAGCGGCAAGTGCTCGGGGGCCGGGATGCCGGTGTGCGTGACCGACATGACGGTCACCTCGATGCGCTCCCTGTCGCCGATCTTCTCGAGGAGGTGACCTGCCATTGTGGCAGGCTCGAAGCCGTCGGTTGCATACAGGACCTTCATGTTGTGCCTCCTTTAGTGACCGCGAAGTGACGGAGGGGGATCCCGGCCTGGGTTAGGCGGGCCGCGTGGGTGCCATCTTCGAGGAGGTGGAGGAGCTGCTAGCGGATCGCAAGATCTTCCAGAGTGCCGGTGGTCAACACCGACGGTGACGTAGTCGGGGTCCACATTCCCAGGTTGGACACTGTCCTCGGTTACGTGATGCAAAGCCGTTTGGCGCAGAGGATGCGCTCAACGGACTACCACGACGGGGCAAGGAGCCATGTGGAGGACCTTGTGAGTCACGCTTCCCACCAGCATCCCCCTCCAGTCAGAGAGGCCTCGTGACCCCATAACGATCATATCTGCCCCGTTTTCGTCGGCTGCTCGGACGATTTGTTGTGCGGCGTGTCCGTACAACGCAGACTGTCTCTCGGATTTCGCCTTCACACCCTCCGCTACTAGTACCTGTGCGGCCTCCTCTGCGATGTCGACCTCCTCTTCAGTCAAATCCACATCCCAGGAACCGCCCCTTCCGACCGACTTCTCCCTCACGTGGAAAACCAAGACCTCACTGTCAAACTTGGAAGCAAGCTCCTTTGCCAGCGACAGGGCCTTGCCTGAGTGTTCGGATCCATCAACAGGAACAAGTATCTTGCGAAACATCTCCTACCCCCTTGACCTAGTCTTCTTTTGTCCTAGATGTGACGTACTTGCGGCGCGTTGACGTAGTCGTGACCGCTCCGAGCCGAAGTCTCGTCGATTCCCACCGAGGTCACTTCGGAGTGAGCAATGAATGTCCTCCATGCGCAGGCGTGCGCCATCGCCGTATGATGCCCACTGCACCATGCGCTGGGTGTTGGTGAAGCTGCCGTCCTTCTCGGAGAGGCGAATCCTAGAACCTCGGCGCGGCCATCCGGCGTGCTCGAACGCGCTCACCGGCGGTGTCGGGAGCTGCCATCGCTTCGCCAAGGATCGCTCGCCCGAAAGCGTTGATTCCTTGATTCGCATGTGTTCCTCATACCTCCAGGCTCCCACTGGAACGCTTCTGTTTCCAGGGCCGAACGGCCCTGAGATCTCGGGCCAACGCTTGTTCCTTAGGCCCTCACAGGCTGAAACCGGACTCAACCCACCGTCCCAGGGCCCGCACGACGAGCTGCACGGCGATGGCAGTTAAGAGGAGGCCCATGATCCGCGTGATGAAATGGATGGCGCTCGGCCTCAGATATCGACCGGCGAATCCCGCAAACCTAAGGGCAAGCAGAACCGTAAGGAGCACACAAACGAACCCGAGAAGGGTTGCGATCCTTTCTCCGGTCTCCCCGGATTGGCGCATCAGAACGATGACGGCCGCGATCGTTCCAGGTCCGGCGAGAAGCGGGGTCCCCAGTGGAACCAGCGCCAGGTTGACATCTTCTTCGACGGTAGCGATGCTTTGGGTACCGCCCCGGAGCATCTCGAGTGCGACTATGAAGAGGAGCACGCCCCCTGCAGCCATAAGACTTTCGACGCCAATCGAAAGAAGCCGAAGCAGGAGTTCGCCGGCGAAGGCCGCCACCAACACAATCATCGCAGCAGCGAAGGTCGCCGTGTAGGCAGCTCGCGCTCGCTGCGACTCGGTCATGTCTCTCGTGAGGGAGAGAAAGATCGGAACACCTCCCAGTGGGTCCATGATGACGATCAACGTCACGAAGGCTTGTCCGTAGCTGGCCCAATCCATGTCCTTCGTTCTACCTCACGGCGAGCGCAGGCGCTCGGGATTCTCTGGATGAGGGCCCGAGCGTTTGAGCGTCGGTCGGCGAGCCCTCTTCCTGTGAGCTCGGCCCTCGAAAAGCTGCTGGCTTCCACCGGAACGACGTGATCGGCGAGATTCGCAAGCGCGAGCTGAGGAGGACGAAGT
>DASRPA010000289.1:0-5702 GCA_035646635.1 Actinomycetota bacterium
GCTCGCTTGCACGCCTCGGGGGTCGGAAAGAAATGCGTCACTTCCCGACCATGCTTTCTCGAGTAGCCCCGCTGGAAGCGGAACCCGAGAAAGTCGAACCCCTCGGCGGCGGTTGTGACCCGCGTCTTCTCCTCGGACAAGGTGAGCCCCAGCTCGCCCAAGATATCGGCGAGCCGGGCACGCAGACGTTCTGCCACCGGCTTCGATGACAGAATCACTGCATCGTCTGCGTAGCGAATCAGCTTGCCGTCGAGCCCTCTCGCTCGCTCGTACCCCCGCTCGACCCAAGCTCGGTCAAGCTCGTGGAGGTAGATGTTGCAGAGCAGCGGCGAGATGGGCCCGCCCTGAGGAACCCCGAAGTGGTTTCGAAAGGCACGGTCGCCTTCCATCATCCCGGCTCGGAGCCACGCTCTGATGAGAGCGAGGATGAACCCATCGGCGATACGCCTTTCAACAAGCCGCACCAACCGCTCCGGATCGATGGAGCCGAAACAGTCCGTGATGTCAGCGTCGACCACGTAGACGCACTTGCAGTTCAGCCAGCGATACACAGCCAGCGATGCGTCCTTGGTCGAGCGCTTGGGCCGAAACCCAAAGGAGTTGGGCAGGAAGTCGGCCTCGAAGCACGGCTCGATGACTAGCCGGCAAGCCGTCTGCACCACCCTGTCCTTCACGGTCGGGATCGAGAGCGTCCTGGTCTTCGTACTCCCTCGCTTCGGGATGCTCACCCTTCGGACCGGGGTGGCCCGATAGCTCCTATCCCTCAGCTCTTGAGCGATGCTCGCCAGAAACTGATCGACCCCTGCTGCCTCGATCTCCTCGATCGATTGCCGGTCCACTCCGTAGGTTCCACGATTACGCCTCACCAGCTCCCAAGCCCGCTCGAGCACATCGGCCCGATAAAGCTTGTCTCGAAGACCTGCGCACCAAAAAGCGGAGTAAGAGGTCCGCGGGTGCGCTGATGGTCATCGACGGGCCGCTGCGCGCGCCCTGTCACTGCAGCATGAACGACCCCTCACTACCAGACAACTACCAGGTAGACACGTGGATTTAGGCGTGACTAGGCGTAACTCATTTGGAACCGAATAGGGTCCCTGACCAGGGAGGAGGCGCGAAATCCCTGGTAGGTCCATCGCACCGAGGCGCCCTGATGGGAGTGCGGACCACCTGCAGGCCTTCGGTCGCAAACACCTCATCGAAAGGACCGCAGAACTTGCTGTCGCGGTCATGGATAAGAAACCGCAGCGGCTGTGCTCGTTCGTCGAGGTCGAAGGTGAGGTTCCTCGCCTGCTGGGTAACCCAGGCTCCCTCGGGGTTGGTGGTGCAACCGGCGACATGCACGACAAAAACGTCAGGTGCCCCTGTACAACAGCAGTGGCCGAATTGGCGGAGCAGTCTCCTGCAGCCATTCGGGGCCGACGACGTAAGGCTTCACCTTTGCCCTTCCCTCCTCGCTGCTAGCTGTTCTGTTTCCGGGCGCGGATCGCGTATCCGCTCGTGCCGAACTGACGCGCCTTCTCCTCACCACTGGCGCCACCGAAGGTGTCGACCTGACCCGCTAGCTCTACTTCGACCAGACCTGCACCGCTGATCACGGTTTCCCACCCTGCACACGGCAGGGCACCGGCAATTCAGCCGGTCCAGAGGTCGATGTCCTTGAGCGCGCCTTCCGGCACCGGTTTCTCTACGCAGATATCGGCGATCGTCATGCGACCGCCGGGTTTCAACAACCGGTAGATCTCTTTGTAGACGCGCAGCTTGTCGGGGCACAGGTTGATCACGCCGTTGGATATGACAACATCGGCCCACTCGGAATCGACCGGTAAGTCCTCGATGAATCCCAGTCGGAACTCGACGTTGTCCAGCTTGAGTTCATGCGCGAGGCGGGTCGCTCTTTCGATCATCTCGGGCGTCATGTCGATGCCGATCACGCGACCTTCGGGTCCCACAGCGATCGCGGCGATGAAGCTGTCCATGCCGGCCCCCGAGCCGAGGTCCACGACGTGCTCCCCTGCCTGCGGCAGCCCCCAATACAAGGGGTTCGCGACACCCGCGAACGCCTCCGTCGCTCCTTCGGACAGTTGATCTAGAGGTGACTCGGGGTAGCCCATACGCAATGCGTGCTGCCGTCCGGTGTGGAAATGGAACTCGGCCGTCGGTGTATCGGCGACCTCGCGGTACTTCTTTTTCACTTCCTCCCGAAGCACATCTACGTCGACGAGTTCTACGATGTTCGCGCCGAGCGTTCCCTCGGTCACGACGATGCGTAGTCCTGCGCCGTCTTGGTTTCGAACTCGAATCCCACGAACTCTTCGTCCCCGACCACCCACGCGTCATGGCCCGGCTCGATGACGTACGCGTCGCCGGGACCGACCTCTACCTCGGTTCCGTCGTTATGCGCTATGTGGAGACGCCCCGACTGCACCGCGCCGACATGACGCGCCTGACACGAGTCGCCGCCGACGACCGGCTTGATGCACTCCGACCATTTCCACCCGGGCTGCGCCGTGAGACGAGCGGCGGTCACCGGTCCTAGGTTCACCACAGCGACGTTCGTCTTGTCCGGGGTCCTCGTCTCGTCGGGAGACTCGAAGCTCTTCTTCTCAATCCCTGCCATTCCCTTGCTCCTTTCGATCTCTTACACCATCTCGGCGAGAAGGCTCGCGGCTCGCGCCGCACCATCCGACTCTACTGAGCTGTAATCAACACGCTTTCCCACCTCCTCGGCAACGGCTTTGGCGATGATTTCTGGAGTCGCCTTCTCGTAGTCCATGCACCGCCCCGCCCCGTAACGCTCAAGGCGGTGCCTCACGTGGAAGTTCTGCTCGAAGTGGTGCCGGAGAGGGAAGTAAAGGAACGGTCGCTTGTTGGCAGTGAGCTCCATCGACGTCGTCAGACCTCCCTGGACGATCGCCACATCACACACGGCAAGATGACGGTAAAGATTGTGCACGTACGGAAGGACCTGTAACCCTTCGACCTCAGGAAGCGCGCTCGGCTCGATGCGGGGGCCTGCGACGAGGATCATCCGCAGATCCGGAACCTCTCGCTTGGCGTGCTCGAAACTCGCCGCAACGCGGCGGAGCAGATGCTCTCCCACGCCCGACCCTCCCACGGTGACGATGCAGACCTTCTCGTCCGGGGCGTATCCGAGCTCCGCGCGGATCGCGTCGCGGTCGGAGAACTCGGCGGGGTTGAATCCCGTGATGTAGCCCGAGAACGAGTAGTGCCCCTCGGTCCATTCACGGATATTGGGTAGATCGTGGCCGAAATCATCGGGGACGATATCATCGGGGTTACCCACGAAGATGGCCCGGTCACGTAGGCGTGGGAAGCGCGCTA
Organism: Actinomycetota bacterium; assembly: GCA_035646635.1. Taxonomy (GTDB): domain Bacteria; phylum Actinomycetota; class CADDZG01; order CADDZG01; family WHSQ01; genus JACDAL01. Next base: position 3,343 of record DASRPA010000289.1, read on the forward strand.
TGTGTTCGATCATCTCGGCGTTGTAGTCGGCGGTCAGGAAGGCTTCTCTGTCTCCGCCGTCGGACATCGGGAGCCAGCCGACGAAGTCAGTCAACCACGCGTACGCAGCACGCTTCTGCTCCGGGTTCTCGTGGAGGTAGTAGTCGATCTCCCACGCCTCATCGCCGATCCATAGGTCGTAGTAGTCGTCGTTCACGAGGTCGTGGAAGACCATGAAGTTGTTCAACAGGATCTCGTCCATTCGCCTCCACGCTTGGAAGCAGTGGAGATCGTGCTCGGCCGACTCACTTTCGATGTGGCGCGATTCGTTCGCGAGGAACCGGCTCGCGCGGTGGATGTGTTCGCCCTCGCCCTCAAGGACCTTCGTCACCGGGTCCTGGGCGAGCCAGTCGATCTGCAGACCCGGCACGTGCTCGCGAAGTGCCTTGGCTATCGCGACGTCTCGCTGCGCATGACCGAGACCGATGGGTGACGAGATGAATAGAGCCCTCTTGCTCCGGGTACTCCCCCGGCGCCACGCCGACGCGGCCGGGCGCGGTGCGATGAAGTTCCGTACGACCAGATTGACTTTGACCGGATCCCTTACATGGGGTGCATGACCGGAACCGTCCATGCTTACCAGTGGTGCCCGAAGCGTAGCGGCGAGCATCTCTGATCCCACGTGCGGGCTGATCGCGTCGTCGCTGCCGTGGATCAAAAGGATCGGACACCGGATGCCGCTCGCGAGCTCCTCGAGATCCGCTGCGCCCTTGAGGTAGACGGGCGCTTCCACCGTCCGTACGAGCGTGGCTGCATCGGTTTCGAGACCCCACGAGACGGCGTCTTCGATCGGTTTCGTCGAGTGAGGCTCGGTGAACATCGTGCTCATGAAGAACTCGAGCCAGCCGCCGAAGTTTTTCTCCCAGTAGAACCGGTTGCGTTTCGCCCAACCTTCTTCGGTTTCCAGAGGCTCGTTGAACCGCCCCTGATAGGGCGCCCGCTCCGGGCTCTGCGGCGTGTCGGGATGACCGCCGCCGATCAACACCGCTCCTTTCACGCGCTCGGGATGCAACCCCGCCAGCATTAGAGCCCAATCGCAGCCGGCCGAGAACGCGACGAGAACCGCTGCGTCCGTACTGATTTCGTCCATGACCGCGAGGCAGTCCGACATGAACTCTTCGTCCGCGTACGCGTCGGTCGTCGCCGGTCGGTCGGATCGTCCGTTACCACGACCATCGAACGTGATGCAGCGGAAATGGCGGGCGAAGTACGGGATCTGCATCTTCCAGTGTCTTGAGTGGATGATCGACCACGTCGGCAGGAAGAAGACGGTGGGGTCTCCCTCACCGAACACCTCGTAGAAAAGCTTCACGCCATCGCGCTCGACGTAACCGTCTTGCTCGGGGAGCCGGGCTCTCATATCCGGCCCCCTACGAACGACGTCAACCACTTATCGATCGCCTTCAGAAGTTCGTCCTGCCCGTCCCTCACGTCGCAGAGACGCTCAAGGATGATTGTCCTAGTGCGTACGTCTCTCGTTGCCGCTCGATGAGGCGCTGCGTGAAGCGTTCGAGGACCTGGACGAACAGCTCCTCCATCGATCCGAAGTAGTAGTGCACGAGCCCGTGATTCACCCCCGCTTCCTCGGCCACCCGGCGCGTGCTGATGGCGGCATGGCCTTCGGTGATCAGCAGGCGCTCGGCCGCGTTCATGAGGCTTTCCGTGGGGCGGATGGCGGGTGAGTCTGGGGTATGGGCGGCTTTAGTCATTTGTCTAATACGAGAGACTAAATCATGGGAATCCCGAGGACGTCAAGCAGGAAGACCCGACAGCCCTCGGCGCCGATCGGCGACCGAAACACTCCCCACAAAACCCGCGAGACAACAGAAAACAACGCTCGACGTTGCTCGACACGATTAACCAAGAGCCCTGGTCAAATGGTCGATCGAGTTTTGCCACCCACAACAGTCGTTGGGCGGGTGGAGCTCGCTGAGGGCATTTGGACGTATTGAGTTAGCGGGTCCTTGACTTCGAATGACACGGTTATAATTCTTGTGACTAATGTCAACTCTTGTTATCGAAGCCGAGGTGGTGGCCCGAGAGAGGCTCTCCTCGCAGGCGCCCGCCGAGCGGATCCTGTGGCTCGAGGTCGAGAACGCGCGGCTGAGGGCGCGCGTTCACTGGCTCGAGGGCGACAAGAAGCGCACCGATCGGATTATCGAGAAGCTCGAAGCGCGCGCCGGCGAGCTGCTCAGGAGCATCGAGGAGCTGAGGCGCGCCGCCAAGCGTCAAGCCGCCCCCCACTCCAAGAACAACCCCGAGCCAGATCCCCAGCGGCCAGGACGCAAGGCGGGCAAGGCGTATGGGGCAAAGGCGTACCG
>DASRPA010000290.1:0-5030 GCA_035646635.1 Actinomycetota bacterium
TCCTCAGTCCGCGTTTGGCCACCGCGCAAGGCTCCCGGCCACCGCGCAAGGCCCCCGGCCCCGGCCCCCGGCTCTCGTGCCCGCCCAGACGGTGAGCCCGCATGTCTCACTCAATCCCCCAGCCTTTAGTAACCTCGCCCAATGAAGGCGAACCTCTTTAACTCGAGGGCCGACAGGCTGAGAGACGCGACAGTCATCGCCGTGCTGCGGATGAGATCGGCGAGCGATGCCGTCGAGGGTATGGCCGTGGCCGTGCGCGGTGGTTTCGAGGCCGTCGAGGTCACGATGAACACGCCGGGGGCCGCCGATGCCCTCTCCGAGGTGGCGGGCCGGATCGATGCGATCGTCGGGGCAGGGACCGTTCTCGAGCCCCAGCAGGTCAAGGAGGCATACGACGCCGGCGCCGAGTTCATCGTCACTCCGGTGGTCGTTCCGGAGGTCGTCGACGCCGCCCACTCCCTGTCGCTGCCCGTGACGTTGGGCGCATCGACGCCTACCGAGATCCACAGCGCACGCAGGGCAGGGGCCGACTGGGTCAAGGTGTTCCCCGCCGAGAGCCTCGGAGGGCCCGACTACATCGAGCATGTCCTCGGCCCCCTCTACGACGTGCCTCTACTCGTTTCGGGCGGCATCACTCCCGAGAACTACCTCGGGTATCTCGATGCGGGGGTCGAGCTGGTGGGATTCGGTGAGTCGGTGTTCAGCTCCCAGCTGGCCGCCCAGGGCCGGTACGACGAGATCGAACGGCGCGCCGTCGACGTGTGCCGCCGGCTCGATATGTACATCACCGATCACGCCGAGGGCTGAGCAGCTCGCCGAGGGATTGCTCCATGCCCGAGAGTGTCTAGAGCGGTGCCTCAGAGCCAGGAAGGGCTCGCTCGCCTCGTTGCGCGGGAGGGCGTGGCGGATTGGGTGGTGGACGCGTTCAGGGCGGTCGATAGAGCCGCGTTCACGCCGGAGAAAACGGGGGCCGCAGCCTACGCCGATCGTCCCGTGGCCCTGCCCGAAGGGCAGACCACGAGCCAACCCTCACTGATCGCCAGGATGATCGACGAGCTTGCCCCGCCGGAAGGGGGCCGCGTCCTGGAGGTGGGAACGGGCTACGGTTTCCAGACCGCGCTCTTGGCGCAGCGGGCCTCCTTGGTGGTGTCGGTCGAACGGCACGTTGGCCTCGCCTCGCGCGCCCGGGCCAACCTCGAACGTGCCGGGGTGGTCAATTGCGTGGTGATGGTCTCAGATGGCTGGAAGGGTGAGCCGGGCCATGCCCCCTACGACGGCATCGTTGTCTCGGCGACGGCGTCGGAGATTCCGCCCGTACTTGCTGTGCAACTTACCGAGGGGGCCCGTCTGGTAATTCCTGTAAGGGATGGTTACGATGAACGGGTCGTGTTGCTGGAGAAGCGCGCGGGAGCCTTGGAGATGATCAAGAGGATGGTTTCTGCGCGCTTCGTTCCTCTCGTGCGGGAGTGACTGTGAACAAGGTTCTTGTCCTGGCTGTTGCGATTCTCACGTCTCTGTCCACCTGGGTTGCAGGAGTCGCCGAGGCTAGGCTGCCGGCCGTCGACGCGGCGCCCGGCGTTGCCGCGACCGCAGAGTCCGGCTACTTCAACTTCGCCGTGATCGGGGACTTCGGTACGGGCGGCGACGAGCAAGAGGCGGTGGCGCAGCGAATGTGCAAGTGGCGCGCAAATCATCCCTTCGAGGATGTCTTCACCACCGGCGACAACATCTATGACACGGGCCAAAAAAGGCGTTTCGATGGAAGGTTCTGGAAACCCTATGGCTGTCTGTTCGACGCCGGGGTCAAGTGGCACGCGATTCTCGGCAATCACGACATCATCGTCAACGGCGGACTCTACGAGCTCAGCGAACCGACCTTCGGGATGAAGGCTCGCAATTTCGTGGTGCGGCGCAACGGGGTGCGCTTCGTGATGGTGGACTCGAACGCGCTTCGGATGGGCTGGATCCGTCGGCATCTGCGCAGCAAGCCCGACGATCGCTGGACCATTGTCGTGTTCCATCACCCCGTCTATTCACCGAGCACCGCACACGGCTCGACGCCCGGGTTCAGGAAGCTTCTGAATCCCCTGTTCCGCCGCCGCGGTGTGGACCTCGTCCTCAACGGCCACGACCACCTCTACTCGGTCACCAAGCCGATCAAGAAGATTCGTTACCTCGTTACGGGGGGTGGGGGCCGCGAGCTGTATCCGTGCGCGGCAGCCAACTTCAGCGCGGTGTGCGTGGAAAGAAATCACTTCGTCTACGTTCACGCCGGGCGGAAACGCCTGCGAATCCGGGCGGTGCCGGCGAAGGGCCGCGTGTTCCACAGCTTCCGCACCCGAGGACGAGCCTAATCCGTACCCTCGTTGTTCGGTAGCGTCGGTGATCGGCGGTGGCCGACGTGCGACAGTCTCATCTCAGCCACCAAAACGGTGGCCGACGTGCGACAGTCTCATCTCAGCCACCCGGATCGGCCACGACTCGGGCGATGATCTTGCGGGCTTGAGGCGGAACGTCCGACAGCTCCACTTCGAACCCCGCCTCGCGCGCATCGTCCATCAAGCCTCTAAGTGCAAGGGCTCCGGTGAGGTCGACGCGCCCCAGGCCCCCGAGGTGCACGTTAAGGACGTTGGCCGACGGATTCTCTGCCAGGAGTTTGCCGAAGGCATCTTCGAGCCCGGGAGCGGAAGCGAAATAGAGCACACCCTTCGGCGCCAGATGCAGGACATCTCCATCTCTCCATGCGGGGATCGATAGACGCAGCTCTCGCCACAGGTGAGCCAGGATCGCCAACAGTATCCCGATGATCACGGCTCGCTCGACGTGTGGAGCAAGAATGACGGTCAACAGGAAAGTGGCGAGCGCTACCGCGAACTGGAGTCGGGCGTAGCGGTAGTAGTCGCGAAAGCGAGGCACCTGCACGAGATCGCTCACCGTGACGATGATCGCGGCGGCGAGCACGGCGACCGGTAGCGTCTCTAAGATGGCCACGAAGGGGAGAAAGAGGAGCACGATCAACCCGGTGATGGCACCGCTGATTCTGGTGCGGGCACCAGCGGTGCGCGCCAAGGCGGTGCGCGATAGCGAGCCACCGACGGGAAAGCCACCTCCCAATCCGGAGACGAGGTTGGCGGCACCCTGTCCGATCAGCTCCTGGTTGGGGTCCCAGCGCAGACGATCGAGTATCGAGTAGCGGCGAGCAATCGACGCGGGTTCGGCAAAGCCGACCAGCGCAATCACGAGAGCGGGAGCAAGCAACTTGCTCAGAGAGCTCCACGGGAGGGCGAGCGAGATCGGCCGGAGCCCCGATTCGATATCCCCGAGCACCGCGCCCTCGTAGCCCACCACCGTATTGAAGCCGAGCGCCAGCACCACCGCCGCGAGGATTCCCGGAAAGAGATGGTGCACGCGTTTCCCGCCGGCTATCAGCAACGCGGTTGCGATGGCGACCGGAATCGCTTCCACTTGCCACGATCCAGGGTTTCGAAGCACCTCCAGCGCAATGAGTAATGGGTTGCCACCCGCCGCGGTTGCCCCCACAACCGCCGGGATCTGCGAGGCTACGATCACAACCGCCGCTCCCGCGGTGAAGCCGAGCATGACCGGCTGGGACATGAGATGAGCGATCGGGCCTGCTCGCACGAGTCCCATGACGATACGAATAACCCCGACGAGAAGGGCCAGCAACGCCGCCAGCAGCACGTACTCGGAGCCCCCGGGTTGAGCGATTGCCGAGAGCGCGCCGAAGGTCAGCAGAGAAGTGAGGGCAGTGGGGCCGGTGGCAAGGTACGGGGACGAGGCGAACAGCGCTGCCGCTAGAGGTGCCCAGGCGGCCGCGAACAGCCCCCGGCCCGCCGGCACGCCGGCCAGGGTCGCGTAGGCCAGCGCCTGAGGGATCAACACCAGGGCCACCGTCACCCCTGCAAGGATGTCGCCGGGATGGAACCGGACATTCTTAAGTCGATTTACCACCTCTGCCATTACACCCGCTGAGTGGTCATGGATGGCTGCTATAAGACCACTCGCACCACTCGGCTATAAATCAGCAGATGAGCGGCCTGCTCGCCGGCTTCAGGGTCGGCCACTTCACGGACGAGGACGCGGCTACCGGCTGCACGGTCGTCCTGCCTCCGCCGGGCAACGTGACCTCCTGTGACGTGCGGGGTTCCTCGCCCAGCTCGCGCGAGCTCGAGTTACTGCATCTCGATCGCCGTCTCGAGGAGGTCCATGCGCTGCTGCTGACCGGGGGCAGCGCCTTTGGGCTGGCGGCTGCGGACGGAGTGGTGGCCTGGCTGGCCGAGAGAGGGGTTGGTTATCGCACCGCCGCGGCCGTGGTCCCGATCGTTCCGGCGGCGGTCATCTTCGACCTCCTGCCGGGGAAAGCCTCGCCTCCAAGGGCAGCCGCCGGGAGGGCGGCCTGTGAGGCGGCGACCGAGGAGGACGTCGCCACCGGGCTCGTGGGGGCAGGGCGCGGAGCGACGGTGGGCAAGTGGGCGGGCCGGCAGCACGCCAGCGAGGGAGGACTCGGTTTGGGGCACGCCGAGAGCAAGGGTTATCAGGTGGGAGCCGTGGCCGTCGTCAATCCGGTCGGGGACGTCATCTCCTCAGAGGGTGCGGTGATCGCCGGCACTACGGCAGCTCGGCCCCGTTTCACCGGGCCGGGCTCGGAGGAGGAGCTCCCCGCCAACACGGTGCTGGTGGTGCTCGCCACCACAGCGTCTCTCGACAAGCGTGCCGTGCGCTGGCTGGCGGCGCGAGGCTCCGACGGGGTGACGGTGTCGGTGCGGCCTGCGCACACTCGCTATGACGGCGATGTCACGTTTGCCTGCGCGGCCCCCTCACGTACGGACACCCCAGCCGATCTGGACGTGCTGGGGCGTCTCGCTACCGAGGCGGTGGCGAACGCGATCCGGCAAGCCGTCACCCGCTGAAAACGGCTCGGGGCCCGAGCTACCGGTGGCAAACGCGGACTGAGGACATTTGACCCCCCAAAAAGGTGGTGAAAAGCGGACCGAGGACGTTTGACCACC
>DASRPA010000291.1:0-4165 GCA_035646635.1 Actinomycetota bacterium
GTACCCAGGAGCGCGCCACGCGCGATTGAGTACGGGGCCCGAAGGGGATGGCGGGGCCCGTACTCAATCGCGCGTGGCGCGCTCCTGGGTACCGATTCCGTACCTGAGAGCGCTCAAAGCGCGATCGACTACCCGGGCCCCCGGCCCCGGCGGCGGGGACTCGGGAACGCATAGGGCACGATTGCGACATGCCCACTATCCATCTGGTGCGTCACGGTCAGGTCGAGAACCCGAAGGGGATCATCTACGGACGCTTGCCCGGCTACCACCTCTCGGAGCTCGGCCGGCTCCAGGCAAAGGCCGCCGCCGAGCACCTCGCCGGGGCCGACCTGGGGACGGTTTGGGTCAGCCCCCTGGAGCGCGCCCAGGAAACCGCCCAGGCCATTGCCGTGCCGCACGACCTCGAGGTCGTCACCGACGAGCGCCTCACGGAGAGCGCCAACACACTCGAGGGGCTCAGCCGCACGCTCATGGGAATGTTTCGTGACCCCCGCCGGTGGTGGCACTTCCGCAATCCCCTGCGGCCCTCGTGGGGCGAGTCCTTCTCCGATATCAAGGCCCGCATACTTGCGGCGATCGAGGAAGCCACGCTCGCAGCCGGGGGCCGGGAGGTCGCCGTGGTCTCGCATCAGACGCCGGTATTGGTTGCGCGGGCGGCCCTCATTCATAGCCGGCGGCCTCCCCTTGCCGGCCTCGTCGCCTGCGAAACGGGATCGGTTACCACCGTAATCGTGCCCGAGCAGGGGGCCGCATCGGCTTCCTATTTCAGGCCCCCTGCACGCCTTCGAACGCCCGAGGCGGGGGGGGCGGCGTGACCTCTTACGACGCCGTCGTCGTGGGCGCCGGCCACAATGGGCTCACCTGCGCCGCCTACCTCGCCCGTGCCGGGCTCGATGTCCTCGTGGTGGAGCGCTCCGAGATGGTGGGCGGAGCATGCGTGACGGAGGAGCTCTTCGACGGCTTCCGGATGTCGACGGCCGCCTATTCCCTGTCCTTGCTACAGCCGCAGGTCATCTCGGACCTCGGCCTGAAGCTGGACGTCAGGCGGCGCGATCCCGTGGCGTTCGCTCCTTACGAGGACGGAGGGGGGCTCTTTCTGTGGGGCGAGCGTTCCCGAAGGGCCGCCGCCATCGCGGAGCTATCTCGCAAGGACGCCGCCGCCTACGACGAGCTCTATGCGCTCTTCGACGAGGCCGCTCAGAGGCTGCGGCCCCTGCTCTCCTATCCCGCGACTCGCAAGCAGGTAAGGCGTGCGTTCTCGAGGTCGGGGATGCCCGAGCTGTTCGAGCGCACGATCGAGGGCTCGATTGCAGCGCTGTGTGAGGAGCACTTCGAGCACGAATTCATACAGGGCTACATCGCCTCGCAGGGGATCATCGGAACCGCGGGGGGGCCGCGCACCGAGGGAACGGCGTACGTTTTCCTGCACCATGCGTTGGGAGAGGCGGCCGGCGCCTCGGGGGAGTGGGGCTTCGTCAGGGGCGGCATGGGCACCATCACCGAGCAGCTCGCCGATGCCGTCCGTGCTGCCGGCGGCGAGATCAGGGTCTCCTGTGAGGTCGATCACATAAGGCTCGACGGAGGCCGCCGCGCCTCAGGCGTGGTTCTGAGCAGCGGCGAGGAGATAGCCGCCACCATCGTGTGCTCGGGGGCAGACCCCAAGCGAACCGTAGCGCTGGCTCCGGCCGAAGCGTGGTCTCCGGAGTTCGTCGAAGACGTGGCGCTGCTACCCTCGGACGGCCCCGTGGTAAAGGTCAACTGCGCCCTCAGCGGGCTGCCCAGTTTTCGCGGTGTGGGGCGAGAAGGCGAGGCCGGCCCGGAGCACCTCGGGATGGTCGTCGTGGCGCCCTCGATCGACTATCTCGAGGTCGCCTGCAAAGCTGCGGCAGAGGGGAAGCCCGCGGACCCGATGTTCGTCGAGGCCTGGATCCAGACTGCGACTGAGCCCGAGCTCGCCCCCGAAGGTAAGCACACACTGTCGATCTTCGCCCAGTACGCCCCCTACGAGCTCGCCGAGGGCACCTGGGACGAGCGCCGGGACGAGATCGGCGACATCGTGATCGCGACCCTCGAACGCTACGCCCCCGGGCTCACCGAGTTGATCGAGCACCGCCTGGTTCTCGGCCCCCCGGACCTCGAGGCCCGCTTCGGCCTGACCGGCGGCAACATCTTTCACGGCGAGATCCTGCCCGACTGGATGTTCGAGAGGCGGCCCGTAGGCGGCTGGCACCGCCACCGGACGCCGCTGCCGGGGCTCTACCTGTGCGGTTCCGGCGCCCATCCGGGAGGCGGCGTCACCGGGGCTCCCGGCCGCAACGCCGCTCGCGCGGTCCTCGAGGACCGGGTCGCGGCCGGCTCCTGACGCCCGCCCCCTCAGCCCCTCAGCCCCCTGGTCAGTCGCACCTCAGCCACCGGTTTGGGTGGTTCACGTGCGACAGTCGCACCTCAGCCACCGCTTGCAGAGGGGGGCGCCAAGTTTGAAGTCTGGACATTCGGGTAAAAAGGTGCACAATCTACCTGAATGAACTTCCCCGATCGGGGGGCCTTGACGCCCTCAGGAGGTACAGCGTTATGGGTATAGGAGTGGGCCTGTTTCTGGTGGCCCTCGGAGCCATACTGACTTTTGCGGTCGAGATCGACGCCTCGGGCCTCAACCTCGACGTCGTGGGTGTGATTCTCATGGTGGTCGGCGGTATCGGCCTCATCCTCTCGGCGCTGTTCTGGAGCAGCTTCTCGCCCTACCGCAGAGGCAGCGAGCGCACGGTCGTTCGCGACCGCGAGGTGCTCTAGAAGCCGCCTATTAGGCGGCGCGCCCGGCGAGCTTTCGGACGATCGCGTCCTCGATCTCCACGGCCCTGTACTTGGGTATGTCGCTGGAGAGGATCGAGAACTCGGCCCACGCGCCCCGTCGCCTCAGCCACACCCAACCGGACAGCGCCGACGCGTCGATCAAGGTTCCGGTCTTGGCTCTGACGCGCACTCCTTCGAGGCGGTTTTCGAGCGTGCCTCTGCCCGGGGACGCCAGTGTGTGACGCAGCGCCGTGGACCACGGCTTGGTCGCCGCGTCCTGCAGCAGGCGAATAAGGCCTTTCGCCGACATTCGGTCGGCGTGCGACAGACCCGAAGAGTCGTGGGCGGTGACACGCACACCGGCTCTGCGGGCGTAGGACTCGAGTATCCGCGCGCCTTTGGCGATTGATCCCTGAGGCCCCCTGACGGCTGCGCCGAGGCCCTTGCCCAGGATCTCGGCGAAGAAGTTGGAAGAGGTCACGTTCATGTGGGTCATCAACTTCGCCAGCGGCGCTGAGGAGACCTCGGCGATGGGGGTGAGGCGGGCGGGCGCGGCCCCCGCCCCAGGCCTGCCTGAGACCAGGACCCCCATTTTTTCGAGTCGCTCGGTTAGGGCTCGGGCCAGGCGAATCTCCGGATTCCTGATGTACTGCCTTCGGGCGATGTTGCCGTTGAGCGTCAGGGCAGTCGGCAAACCCACGTAGTAGGCGCGGTAGTAGCTACGCCAGCCCGGAGCGTCCCAGTCGTGCTTGAAGTAGCCGGTTCCGCCCATGACCCGGCCCTCGATCTCCTCGACTCCGGCAGAGGCGATCGCCCGTGCCAGCCGGCCCACGTAGGTGGGCCGCGCCAGCATTGAGCGCGCGTGGCGTGGATCGCTGCTCATCGTGGGATCGCCGCGCCCGGTGATCCAGAGGTTGCCGTGCACTACTCCGCCACCGAGGGGAGCCGAACGGGCCCGGGTCTGGATGCGACGGTGGGGCCCGAACCGCTCCAGCAGAGCCATCGAAAGCAGGAGCTTCTGGTTTGACGCCGGTCGCCTCATCTTGCGGGCACGGTGGTAATAGAGTCGCCTGCCGTCGAGCGAGACCGCAACACCGATGTTCTTGTGGGCGACCTGCCGGTCGAGGCGCCGCTTCCAGCGAGGCCTGGTGACGGCGACGAGGGGGGCGGTCTGGGGGCGACGTTGCTCGGGAGCCGGGGCCAGGACCGGCGCGCTCGTGACTCGCTCGTCTCGAGTACGAGCCGACCCTCGCTCGGCCACAGCCGACTCGTAGACGGGATGCGTTACAGCAGGAAGAGCGATCGAGGCGACCAGGGCGCCGGCCAGCACAAGCTTTATGCCTCGTGGGGGGGTGAGCAGTCGAGTGAGCAAACG
>DASRPA010000292.1:0-3467 GCA_035646635.1 Actinomycetota bacterium
ATCCAAAGCCCAGGCATCCAAAGCCCAGGCATCCAAAGCCCAGGCATCCAAAGCCCAGGCATCCAAAGCCCAGGCATCCAAAGCCCAGGCATCCGAAGCCCAGGCATCCGAAGCCCAGGCATCCGAAGCCCAGGCATCCGAAGCCCAGGCATCCGAAGCCCAGGCATCCGAAGCTGCGGCAGCGACCGAGGCTTCCCCAACCGCCGCCCCGAAAAAGAAGAGGCAAGCCGCCAAGCCGACGGCGGAGGCCAAATCCTTTGACGAGGGAGAGGCCGAGCTGGAGCAGTACGAGGCTTCGATCCCACCCAATGAGAGGCCCGGCGACTGGTTCGTCGTTCATACCTATGCGGGCTACGAAAACAGGGTCAAAGCGAACCTGCAGTCACGTATCTCGTCCATGAACGTCGAGGACCGCATCTTCGAGGTCGTCATTCCAATGGAAGACGTCATGGAGATCAAGCAGGGCAAAAAGCAGATCGTGCAGAAGAAGGTGTTCCCCGGCTACCTTCTGTGCCGCATGTATCTCGACGATGACTCCTGGTATGTGGTTCGCAACACCCCCGGAGTTACCGGGTTCGTCGGCTCCGGCGCCAAGCCCACGCCCTTGTCCGATCGCGAGGTCGATCGCATTCTGCAGGTGAAGCCTCAGGACAAGAAGAAATTGCGCCCTCGCCTCGAGTTCGAAGAGCAGGAAAGCGTGCGAGTTATCTCGGGACCCTTTGCCAACTTCACCGGCACGATCTCTGAGATCAACGTTGATCAGTCAAAGCTCAAGGTGCTGGTCAACATCTTCGGTCGAGAAACCCCGGTCGAGCTGTCCTTCGACCAAGTAGCCAAGCTCTAGAGAGTCGATCCAATTGCAGTTAGAGGAGGAAGCAACGTGACAGCAGGCGGCGGACGCCGACGCAGGGTGTCCCAGATCCTGAAGCTCCAGATCCCGGCCGGCCAGGCGACGCCGGCCCCGCCCATCGGTCCGGCCTTGGGCCAGGCGGGTGTCAACATCATGGAGTTCTGCAAGCAGTACAACGCGGAAACGCAGGCTCAGACGGGCACGATTGTGCCGGTTGAGATCACAGTCTACGAAGACCGTTCCTTTACGTTCGTAACCAAGACTCCTCCGGCTGCAGTTCTGCTCAAGCAGCGGGCGGGACTCGCCAAGGGCTCTGCCGAGCCCAACCGCAACAAGGTGGGGCGAGTAACAAGAGACCAAGTCAGAGAGATCGCCGAGATCAAGATGCCGGATCTCAACGCGAACGATGTAGAGGCGGCCATTAAGATCGTCGAAGGCACGGCGCGCAGCATGGGGATAACGGTCGCCTAACCGATTGATCAAACCGGGCGAAGCGCCGGACAAGGGTGGGAGACGGTTCTATGACCGTCGCCGGGACCACTGAGGAGGATTTAGTAACCATGGCAGGCAAAGGCAAGCGTTATCGAGAAGCCCTCCAGGCAGTAGATCGAGAGCGGCTGCACTCGGCGGGCGAGGCCATTCGCACCCTGAAGGGCCTACCCGACCGCAAGTTCGACGAGACCATCGAGCTGTCGATGCGTCTGGGCGTGGACCCCCGCAAGGCGGATCAGATGGTCAGGGGTGCTGTGTCCCTGCCCAAAGGGACGGGCAAAACCGTGAGGGTCGCGGCCTTTGCCAAAGGCCCTAAGGCAAACGAGGCGATCGAGGCTGGCGCCGACGTCGTCGGCGACGAGGACCTGTCGGAGCGCATCCAGGGTGGGTGGCTCGAGTTCGACGCCGCAGTCGCAACGCCAGACATGATGCCCGTGGTCGGTCGGCTCGGCCGCATTCTCGGCCCCCGCGGTTTGATGCCGAATCCGAAGTCCGGAACCGTGACCGAGGACGTTGCCAAGGCAGTGCGAGATCTCAAAGGCGGTCTCGTCGAGTACCGCACGGATCGTCACGGCAACCTTCACCTCATCATCGGCAAGAAGTCGTTTGCCGAGGCCGATCTCATTGCCAACTATCTGACGGCCATCGACGAGGTCATCAGGGTCAAGCCGGCGGCGGCGAAGGGCCGCTACCTAAAGAGTGTGACGCTTGCGCCGACCATGGGTCCGGGGGTCAGGGTCGACCCGCAACGGGCCAAGGACGTCGAGGAAACAGCCGATCTGAGCTAGACTCACCCACACAAGCCCCAGACCGCCGGTGAGCTTCGGCTCCTAAATCGCCAGCTTCACGAAGAGGGCATCCGGTGCAGGCATGACATGTGCGAGCTTTCTCGCGGTTGCCTGCCGGGGCGGCCGTTTTTTTGTTGCGGATTTTCCAGTTGAGAGTGTTTGAAAGGAGCAACGGGCATGGCGAGGCCGGAGAAGGAGGCGGTGGTTCAGGAGCTCTTGCGCCGGTTGGCGGATTCGGAGGCTGCGCTGCTCACCGAATACCGGGGGTTGACTGTCTCGCAGATGGCCGAGGTTCGCTCGGCTCTAAGAGAGGCAAACGCCGACTTCAAGATCTACAAGAACACGCTGGCACGCATTGCCGTACGAGAAGCGGGCTTCGACGCGCTCGTGGCCGATCTTCAAGGACCTACCGCTATCGCCTTCTGTCACGGCGACGCCTCGGTGGCTGCCAAGGCGCTCGACGACTCCATCAAGAAGTTCCCCGTCATGGTCATCAAGGGGGGAGTTCTGGCGGGCAAGGTGCTGAGGGCGGATCAAGCTCAAGAGTTGGGCCGGCTCGAGCCGCGTGAGGTTCAGCTCGCCAAGATCGTGATGATGGTCAACTCGCCTCTGCAACAGACGGCCAACGTGCTCTCGGCCCTGCTGAGGGATCTCGGATCGATGCTGGCCCAATTGATCACTCAGAAGGAGTCCGGCGCCGAGCCGGCCGACGCGTAGAGGTAGGAGCAGGTCTAAAAAGCGTACGCAAGCAAGTAGGGAAAAAGGAGAGAAGGAATGGCTGCAACACAGGAAGAGGTGCTGGACGCAATCTCGAACTGGACGGTGCTGGAGCTGTCGGAGTTCGTAAAGGCGTTCGAGGAGAAGTTCGGAGTGACCGCAGCAGCGCCGATGGCGATGGCCGCCGCAGGCGGCGGTGCGGCCCCGGCCGAGGTCGAAGAGGAGCAGGTCGAGTTCGACGTCGTGCTTACGGGCGCCGGTGACAAGAAGATTCAAGTCATCAAGGAGGTGCGATCGCTCACCTCGCTGGGTCTGAAGGAAGCCAAGGACCTCGTCGACTCGGCCCCCAAGCCTGTCCTGGAGAAGGTCACCAAGGAGCAGGCCGATGAGGCCAAGGGCAAGCTCGAGGGCGTGGGGGCCTCCGTAGAGCTGCGTTAGTCGACCCACCTGTCCCGCCTCACCTGGCGGTCTCGGGGCCGCCGACGCAGCCAATCGGGCTCCGCCGGCGGCTCCCGCCGCGAGCTCCCGTCGGGCCCGGCCCCCAACCTTGCGGCCCCGACCACCTGTGGGGTGGTTTGCGGCACAAAGTTGCCCCCGTGACGGCCGACCACCTCCCACAC
>DASRPA010000293.1:0-5987 GCA_035646635.1 Actinomycetota bacterium
TTCGACCCCAATGCGGTGGCGGTCACTCGTCACCGCTACAAGGGCCAGATCAGCGACGTCACACCGTGGGCACCGGGATCAGTCTCTAGTCCTGCGACGTGAGCTTGTGGAGAGCCGGATGCGGGGATGACTCGCACGTCCAGTTCGGCGGGCGGGCCGAGGAAACGGACCGATCGGAAGATCGGCACCGCGCCTCGGTCCGACCTCGACCAACCCTCGAGGTCTGGGGGTCAAGGATCGTCGATGCCCGTCACGGATGGCTAGCGCCCGGCGCCTCCGAAGACCGCGCCACCTGGCCTAGCATGAAGCTGGCGTCCGCGGCTAGACGGAGGTGATGATGCTCGCCATTGCGACAAGGCTTAGGGCGTTGTGGGAGACGCTCCAGGAGCCGGGTCTCCGGAGGGAGCGCATCGATGCTCTCGGCGGCTCGGCATGAAGGTCCCCTCTTATCTGCGGAAGCGCATGGACGAAAGTCTTTGGTTGATCCCATCTGCGATGGTCCTTGGTTCAATCATGCTGTCCTTGTTGACGACGGTGCTCGATGATGTTTCAGAAGGTAGACCCTTCAGCGAGGTCGTGTTCACCGGCGGGCCGGACAGTGCTCGAGTGATCCTTCAGACTGTGGCGAGCGCGGTCATCACGTTCACAGGACTCGTTTTCACGATCACGATCATCGCCCTCCAGCTCTCGAGCCAGCAGTTCTCGCCGCGCGTCCTTCGGACCTTTCTCCGCGATCGCCACAGCAAGTTCGCGCTGGGTACCTTCGTCGCCACTTTCATTTACTGCCTGATGGTGTTGCGCGTCCTGGTGACTGCCGGCGATCGTGGCGTGACGATTCCCTCCATTTCGATGATGGTCTTGCTTGTGCTCGTGCTGGCGAGCGTGGCGATGTTCGTCTCTTACATCTCACACATGGCGAACTCGATCCGCGTGTCGCACATCGTCACGGCCGTTGGCGACGAGACAAGGGCTCTAATCGAGCGCCTACCCGAACCCGATGCATCCGTACCGATGGATCGTTCTCTATTGAATCAACCGACATCGGTTCAGATCGCAGCTCTCCATCAGGGCACCCTGACCGAGGTGGACAATGAGGGGCTGGTAGAACTCGCGACCGGGGAAGGCCTGGCGTTCGAGCTGGTACGGTCGGTTGGTGACTTTCTAGCGGCGGGGCAAGTGGTGCTCGAGGTGAAGGGAGGAGAGGTTGACACTCGGGCTGTCTGGAAACATCTCTCGCTGAGCCGTGAACGAACAATGAGCCAAGATGTGCATTTCGGGCTCAGACAACTCGTTGATGTCGCCGAGAAAGCTCTGTCGCCCTCGATGAATGATCCCACTACGGCGGTGATGGCTCTCGACCAGATCCACGACGTCCTGCGGCGACTCGCCACGATGCCCTTCACCTCAGGTGAACACGCCGACGAGGAAGGAGTCGTGCGCCTCGTCGTTCAACCGCTCGAATGGGAACCCCTCGTGGAGTTGGCCTTCAGCGAGATCAGACACTTCTCCGGGTCGTCGATGCAAGTGATCCGGCGCATGCTCGCGGCGCTTGAGGACTTGGAGGAGGCCGCTCTTCCGGAACGCAAGCTGGCGCCGCGATCTGAAGCTGAACTGGTTCGCTCCATGATCTCCGAATCGTTCGACAGAGCGCGTGATCAGCAGGCCGCGCATCAGCCGGATCACCAAGGCATCGGCTCTCGCCAGTGAGCGCACCGGACACTCCAAAGAGCAGTAGCCGCGCTCCCCCCCTGCCGGCGACGTCTAGACTGAGTTCATGGGGATCGTCTTTCCGATGGGGATCAACCACTTGGTCATAAGGACCGCCGATGTCGTCCTTGGGGTTTGGGTCGTGATATGGACCGGCATCGCGTTGCTGATCGGATTCGAGATTCATGACCTGACGAGGATCAGCGATTCGTTGATCGACTCGAGCGCCGTGCTCGAGGAGACGTCCTCGCTGATCTCATCCCTTCGAGACCTGCCTGTGGTCGGAGAGCGAGTCGAGAACGTCGAGCGGGAGATACGCGAGGCCGCGTCGGGAGTGCGCGCCAGCGGCGAGGCAAGCCGTCGCAATATCGTCGCCTTGAGCTTGCTCCTCGGTGTGACGATTGCATTGTTGCCGACCGTTCCGCTCCTGGCTATCTACGTGCCTCTTCGCGTCGCGTGGCAGAGAGACGTGCGAGCCGTGAGCCGCGCCCTGACCAACGCAGGTGATGACGCCGGCTTCAGGGAGTACCTTGCGCGTCGCGCCGTCGAGAGATTGCCGCTCCACCGCCTGGTGGAGATCGTCGATGACCCATGGGGAAGGCTGCAGAGAGGCGATTACGAGGCTCTGAGCCACGCCGAGCTCGACCGGCTCGGTCTGGCCTCTCAGCCGGCGGCGAGCGCTTCGAGCTGAATGCAAAGGGTACGGCGGGGTGTGCGGTGGATGCACCACATCCCCGACTCGCCGCGAGGTCCCGCCGGTCGCTTCGCCCGCGCAGTAGTGCGCGGCCGCCTTTACGTCGTTGGCGGGTGGATCGCGATCGTCGTGCTGGCACAACTGGTGTTGCCCTCGTATGGCAGCGGGACCGGGGGAGGTCTTCAAGGTCTCGTGCCTACGGACTCACCGGCGATACAAGCCGAGATCGACTCTTTCCGCTTCTTTGGTTTCCCCTTGTCGAGCCGCACTATGGTCGTACAGCGGGGCCCCGAGGGGCTCTCTCGCGCGGCACAGGCGCGCGTGTTCCTGCGGGCGCTCAGGCTCAATCGAGGGGACTACCCGCGCCTGGGGCGCATCGAGGGAGCATTGCCTCTAACCAACACGCTTGGACTCTTCCCTGGTTCGCGCGAGCGTTCGACGACGGCTATCACCTTCTTGTTCTTCCTGCCCGACGTGAGTCTGTCGCTGCGAGAGGGCTATGCGTCTCGCTTTGCGCGTGAGGCCGTGGACGAGCCCGGCGACGGGCTCATCGGGGTGACGGGGGCCGCGCCGGGGCGGATCGCCGAGGGCCGGCTGATCAAGGAGGCGCTGCCCAAGGTCGAGGTGGCGACGCTTCTCTTGATCCTTGTCATCGTCGGAGTGCACTTTCGCTCGGTACTCGCCCCCGTTACCATGTTGTTCGCGGCTGGCATTGCCTACTTCACGACGTTGCGGTCGATTGAGTACGTGTCCGGGATCGTGGGTCTCGGCCTCCCCGAGGAGCTCGAGCCGCTCATCGTTGTGCTGTTGCTCGGCATCGTGACCGATTACTCGATCTTCTTCATGGCGGGGATGGAGGCAAGCCTGCGGGAGGGTCGGGCACCGCTCGAGGCCGCCCTGGAGGCGACGCGTGTGAACGCCCCCATAATCGTCACCGCGGGGCTGACGGTGGCGGCCGGCACGGGGGCTCTCTACGTTGCCAGCATCGGTGCCTTTCAAGCGCTGGGACCGGGATTGGCTCTCACGGTGCTGGTCGGCCTCGCGGTATCGGTGACGTTCATCCCCGCCATGCTCGCTCTACTCCGCCGAGCGATGTTCTGGCCCCATGTCGAGCGTTCGGAGAAGCGAGCGAGGGTACTTGCCAGGCTCCGTCGCGGCTATGAGTCGATGCGGAATCGAGCCGCCGCCCGGTGGTCGCACCGGAAGCCGGCGGCGTTGATCGCGCTGGTGTCGATCATCGTGCTGTTGATCCCGGCTGCGTCCATCAAGGACATGGGCCTCGGGTTCAGCATCGTAAGCGGGCTGCCGCGCAACTCCGAGGCTCGCGCCGCCGCGCGAGCCGCGGCGCTTGGCTTCGCTCCCGGGATCGTGTCGCCCACGGTGCTGGTCATGAGGGGGGGCGGCGTCGGCCGTTCGCTCGAGCGGCTCGTCCTGGCGCAGTCGCTCATCGAACGCTTCCCCGGGGTCGCCGCCACCGTTGGACCGCGCGAGATCGGGATCCTGAGTCGATCGCTGCAGGAGCTTCCGGGGTCTGAGGCGGTGCCCGCCGATGTCCTGCGGCCGCTCCGACAGGCTATGATCGCGCCTCGATCCGATGCGGCGCGCCTCGTCGTAATCCTGGATGACCCTCCTCTCGGCGCTGAGGCCATCGAGAATCTGCGATACCTCCGCCGGCAGACGCCGGCCATACTGCGGGCCGTTGCGCTGGGAGACACCTCGTCGGCGTTCGCCGGGGACACGGCGCTCGCCGCAGATACCATCGATCGCACCATCGACGACCTCAGGCGGGTCGGGGTCGCCGTCATCCTGGTGTCTCTGCTCACCCTCGTGCTGTTCTTGCGCTCTCTCGTCGCGCCTGTCTATCTTGTCATTGCCAGCGTGCTCGGTTTCCTCGCCAGCTTGGGATTGACCGTGACGGTGTTCCAGTCATGGCTTGACCAGGGTTCGCTCAGCTTTCTGGTCCCTTTCGCGTCTGGAGTGCTGCTTGTGTCCCTCGGGTCCGACTACACGATCTTCCTGGCCGGGCAGATCTGGGCTGAGGCACGGACCACCTCGTTCCGCCGGGCCGTGGCCCAGGCAACGCCGCGGGCAAGCGGCCCCATCACCGTGGCCGGCGTGACTCTTGCCTCGAGCTTCGCGATGCTCGCCCTCGTGCCGCTTGCCGCCTTCCGGCAGATCGCCTTTGCGCTGGCCGCCGGCGTCCTCATCGACACGTTCATCGTGCGCTCGTTCCTGGTTCCGGCGCTCATTGCTCTCGTGGGTCGGGCCAGTGGGTGGCCTTCGCGTAGTGTCGGCCGGAATGAGGAGTGAAGCTAAGCGTCCAATCCTTCGAGGCAGCCCTCACGTACCTCGTCTCGCACGTCTTCCGGGAAATTCTCGGCGAAACGTTCGGCGACCTCTCTCACTTCATCGGGATCCGTATCGAAGGTTTCCGCAAGCTGGTCGACCGGAACGGCTCTGCAAGCATCCCGCGCCGCGGCCCGGACCTCAGCGGGGTCGACATCCGCCCCCTGGTCGATGCGTCGCTCCACCTCGGCGCGTGCTTCTCGAGCGGCTTCCCGGCTGTCACTCCCGACACCCGGAGCTTCATCACAAGCGAGCGCTCCCGCCGTGACGAGCATTAGTAGTAACAAGTTTGTAACGGATCTCATTCGAAGTCCTCCGTAACCTGATCGCCCTCTCTCTCTACCCCTATCATGCAGGAGTGAATACCCAGAACGGGAAAGTGACAAACGGCTATTGAATCGCTCCCAAGTACAGAGATCATTCGCCACCACGTTCTCCGGAATAGTTGTGGCGTTTCTTATCGGATTAGTCACAGGATGGCTCATGGCAAGCAACGGATCGCGTCCGGCTGCCCAGGACGATGGGGGCAATGAATCGCTACAGACGGTGCCCGATGTATGCCTTGACGCCATACAGGCAGCGCGAGATCGATTGATTCTGACCAGCGAAACGCGAGACTTAGCCTCCGATTACGATCATCTGCTTCGGGGAGCATTAAAGGCGGCACGCAGCGGGGACTTCGACTCTATTGCGAGCCTTCCGGATCAATTGGGAGCCCTAAACGAAAAGGCAGCTGCGCTCCTCGACCGCTCCTCGAGAGCCGCCTTCTCAGCACCGGCCGAGGAATGCGAGCGGCTGGCCGAATAACTCTAGAGAAGGATACTGAGACCCCTCCGTCGCATGGGCAGTCGGAAACGGAGCTTCGGCGGTGAAGCTCTCCGATCTGCGAGCATCGGTCGAAGATAGGATTCCGCATCAGAAAGCCCTAATGAGTACGAGGATTCGTCAGGACCGCAAGGAGAGAGATTGAGGTGTCTGAAGCCAGAGCGCACTCGACAGTCGGCAACGGCGCTTGTCCACTGCGCAAGTGGTCGAGGTCGGACCGAGGCGCGGTGCCGATCTTCCGATCGGTCCGTTTCCTCGGCCCGCCCGCCGAACCGGACGTGCGAGTCATCCCCGCATCCGGCTCTCCACAAGCTCACGTCGCAGGACTAGAGACTGATCCCGGTGCCCACGGTGTGACGTCGCTGATCTGGCCCTTGTAGCGGTGACGAGTGACCGCCACCGCATTGGGGTCGAA
>DASRPA010000294.1:0-3053 GCA_035646635.1 Actinomycetota bacterium
CAGATCGCCCAATCCGCCGCCGAAACCAAGATCAAGCAGGCGGCGGCTGGGGCCCTTGTGCCTGGGCCGCCCCCTGCTTGATCTTGGTTTCGGCGGCGGATTGGGCGATCTGCGTCTCGAGCCCGCTGATCTCGAGCACCAGACGATCGGCTTCCGCGCCGGGAGCGCTACCTCGAGTGCGCTCCTGGTGATAGAGGTAGCCGAGTTGCTTGGCGCAGTCGTCCATCCGACGCTTGAGCTGAGCTTCCGAAAGCGCGCCTTGGGCCTGCGCGCCCAGCTTCTTGGCTTCGACCGTCACCTCTTGAGCGGCGGTCTTGACCTTGTCTATGAATCCCATTCCGGCGCCTCCCTTCGTTGCCCTCCGAGTTCATTCGCAAGTGATGAATGAGGGATGAGACAAAGCTACTCCACAGTCACGCTCTTGGCGAGATTGCGAGGCTTGTCGGGAGACAAACCTCTCTCCTTGGCGACGAAGTAGGCGAACATCTGCAGTGGAATCGAGTCGAGCACGGGACTCAACAGAGGCTTGGTTGCGGGCACCTCGAAGAGCTCGTTCGCGATGTCACGCGCGCGCTCGTCACCGCGTCTCGCAACCAGAATCGTCTCCGCACCGCGCGCTCTCACCTCTGCGATGTTCGCCAGCATCTTCTCGTAGAGCGCTTGGCCCGTCACTATTCCGACTACGGGTACGCCCTGCTCGATGAGGGCTATCGCGCCGTGCTTGAGCTCGCCCGCGGCATAGCCCTCCGCGTGCAGATAGCTGATCTCCTTGAGCTTCAGTGCCCCTTCCAGAGCAACGGCAACCCCGACTCCTCGTCCGATGAACAAAATATCGGTGGCCATCGCGTAACGCTTGGCGGCGCGATGAACGTCGTCCTGAAGCAGAAGAGTCTCCTCGATCTGATCGGGCAGCGCCCGCATCGCCTCGATCGTCTCCGCCAGCTTGTCCGCAGGCATGGAAGCGCGCGCTTGCGTCAGATACAAGGCCAGCAGATTGAGCGCAATCAGTTGACAGGTAAAGGTTTTCGTTGCGGCCACACCGATCTCGGGCCCCGCGTGTGTGAACAGAACCGCGTCTGCTTCTCTTGTGATCGAGGAACCCACGACGTTCGTTACCGCAACAACGCTGGCGCCCATCTCCTTTGCGAATCGCAGCGCCGCGAGCGTGTCTGCAGTCTCGCCGGACTGAGCAATAGCCACAACCAAAGACCGGTCGTCGAGGACGGGATCGCGATACCGGAACTCGGAGGCAAGGTCGAGCTCTACAGGAAGGCGAGTCCAGTGTTCGATCGCATGCTTTGCAGCCATTCCTGAGTGAAACGAGGTGCCGCACGCCACCACTACCACCTTGGTTATGCGACGCAGTGTCTCGTCCGACCAGTGCACCTCGTCGAGGACCACGCGGCCCGACTCGTCGAATCGTGAACGCATGGTGTCGCGCGCTGCGTCCGGCTGCTCGAAGATCTCTTTGAGCATGAAGTCCTCGAAGCCGCCCCGCTCGGCCGCGGCCTCATCCCAATCGACCGTTACCTTCTCCACCGAAACCTCGTCGCCGGAGAACGAGAACACGCGCACGCTACCCGGGCGGATCTCTGCCACTTGGCCGTTGTCGAGTGGCATGACTTCCCGTGTGTAAGGGAGCAGGGCGGGAATGCCCGAGGCGACGAACCCCGCCTCAGCGGTAGCTCCGACGACGATGGGCGGGTCCTGGCGCACAGCCACGATCACGTCGGGCTCGGCACTCGAAACGCACACCAGCGCGAACGCACCCTCCAGTTCCGAGACGACGGCCAGTGCGGCCTCCCTCAGCGTGCAAGAGCGTTCCTCAACTATCGATTCGAGAAGATGAGCGACGACCTCGGTATCGGTTTCCGAAGCGAAGTGGTGACCCTGTTGCTCGAGCTGCTTTCTGAGGCGGTCGTGGTTCTCGATGATTCCGTTATGGACGACTGCGATACTTCCGGAACAGTCGCAATGCGGATGGGCGTTTGCGTCCGTAGGCGCGCCGTGAGTTGCCCATCGCGTGTGCCCAATCCCTGTTGTGCCCGAAAGAGTTCGGCCCTCCAACTCTTCGACCAACGCGTCGAGCGGCCCAGCCTTACGCGTCACTTCGATGCCATAGCCGGACGTCACAGCGACGCCGGCCGAGTCGTAGCCGCGGTACTCGAGCCGCCGCATGCCGTCCAAAAGGACGGGTAGGGCCTTGTCGCGACCCGTATAGCCGACGATTCCGCACATGATCCTTCCCCTCTCTAGCGCGCGCTCAGAGCGCGCGACACCCCGGTTGAGAGAGCCACTCCGCTGCCGGTTTGTGTCCCGAGATCGCTCCCGGGGTTTGTCGGCACCGTCACGACCGTGGCCGGCCGAGGGTCACCCGCCGAGTGGCGCCTGCACCGTTACCGGGCGCGGACACCTCCGAGATCCCCTGCCTCGTCGACTCGCCCCTCCACGGCGAGCCCTGGCGCTAGCTCCGAAAAATTGCTTCTCTCACAGCCAAGATTACCCACTTTTTGGACCGGCCGCACCTCCCGCCTGAGGGGGGCGGGGGCCGGGGTTTGGGTTTTGAGCGTCGCAGAGCGCGGAAAACCGCGCCAAGAGGCGCTCAAAACGCGCAAGGCCCTCAGCCGAGGGCCTTTCTGACCGCCTCGGCGAGGCCCTCGGCCGCGCGCCGAGCGTCGTCTGCGGCGGCCGCCTCCACCATCACTCGAACCACCGGCTCGGTGCCCGACGCTCGCAGAAGCACCCTGCCCTCCTGTCCGAGGCGCTTCTCGACCGCCTCAACCTCATCCCACAGCGCCCGTGCTTGCTCGAGGCGGCCCCGATCCTTCACCGGCACGCTGATCAGCACTTGAGGGTAGGGCTCGAAGAAATGGGCGAGCCGGGACATCGGCTCGCCGGAGCCTGTGAGACTGCACGCCACCTGAAGCCCGGCCAGCACTCCGTCGCCGGTGGTTGCGTGATGGGAAAAGATGATGTGGCCGGACTGCTCCCCGCCCAGGACTGCGCCTGTTTCCCTCATGGCCTCGGCCACGAACTTGTCGCCCACGGGGGCC
>DASRPA010000295.1:0-2565 GCA_035646635.1 Actinomycetota bacterium
GCGAGTTGAGCACCTCGTTAGGAAGGTCCACGGGGGCCGCGAACTCCTCGACCGGCGTGCCGGCCACTGCTTCGGCCATGAAGGCTGCCCAGATGCGCGCCGGAAAAGAGCCACCGGTGACATCGATGCCCTGCACCGGGCGGCACAGCTCCGCGTCGGCACAGAACCGCATCTGCGGCACCAGGTCCTTGTCCTCGAGCCTCGGATAACCCATCCACACCACCGTGGTGAGCTGAGGGATCGAGCCTGCGAACCAGGCGTCGACGTTGTTCTGGGTAGTCCCGGTCTTGCCCGCTGTGGGGCGCCCGATATCCGCGGCCGTAGCCGTTCCCGCCGAAACGACGTGAGTGAGCACCTGGTTCAGGACATCGGCGGAGTTTCGCTCCACCACCCGGCGGCCCGTCGTTCGACGAGCGCTCCCGCACCTCGTCTCGCGCTGGTCGCCGTATTCCAGCACGCAGTTTCCGTCCTGATCCTCGACGTAGAGGACGGGTGACACATCGGGCTCGGCGCCGCGCGCGGTGAAGCCGGCGTAGGCACGCGCCATCTGGAGAGGCGAAACGTCCACATCGCTTCCGCCCAAGGCCAGCGAGCACCGTGCCGCGACCTCATCTCCGGAGGGGCCGCTGAAACCGAACCTCTCCAGCAAACCGGCAACGGAGCCGGGTCCGATCTCCGCGATGAGCTGAGCGTAGACAGTGTTGACCGAGTTCGTCGTCGCCTCGTCGAGGGTGATCGTGCCGTAGGACGCGCCTCCGTAGTTCTCCGGCTGCCACGGGGTCCCATCGGGGTTGGCGCAGGCGGGATCGGAGATCGTCGCGGGGCTGGGACCGGGGAACCGAGACATCGGCGAGATCCCCTGCTCGATCGCCGACAACAGCGTGAAGGGTTTGAACGCGGAGCCCGGTTGGCGCCGGTTGTCGGTGGCGAAGTTGAAGCCGCGCGCCGCCTGCACATCGCGGAAACGGCGCCCCCCCACCAGGGCACGGAGCGATCCCTTCGGGGTGAGCGCCACAAGTGCAGCCTGCGGTTCGGACCTCTTAAGCAACAGCGAAGAGACCGCGGCCTCCGCCTGAGCCTGCATGTCGAGGTCGAGCGTGGTGTGGATCTGCAGCCCGGAGGTGTACAAGCGCGCGCCGAACTGGGGCTCCAGGACATCCTTGCGCAACCATTCCATGAAGTAGGCGGCCTTCTGAGTACCGGCCGCGGGTGAACGCGCGAGCCTGAGCTTCGCCTGCAACGCTTTGGCCATGCGGTCTTGGGTGATATATCCCTGGGCTTCCAACTGGGTGAGCACGCGGTCCCGGCGCTCCTTCGCCGCTCGCGGTCGCCGGTCGAGCTGATATGACTCGGGGGCCGGAATGATGCCCGCCAGATAAGCGGACTCGGACAGGTTCAGGTCGGTCGCGTGCTTGTCGAAGTAGCTGCGTGCGGCCGCCTCGATGCCGTAGGCCCCTCGTCCCAGATAGATCGTGTTCAGGTAGAAACCGAGAATCTGGCGCTTCGAGAAGGCCCGCTCCAGCTTGAGCGCCAGCACCGCCTCGCGCGCCTTCCGCTCGACCGTGCGGGAGGGGTCCTGCAACACCGCGTTCTTGATGTATTGCTGCGTGATGGTGGAGCCACCTTGGCTGATCTGGCCTCCGGTCAGGTTCGCCCAGGCGGCCCTGATCACCGCTCTAGGAGAGACGCCCTGATGTTCGAAGAAATCCCTGTCCTCAGCCGCGATCACCGCTCGCCACACGTGCGGCGGAAGGCGCGTGGTGTCGATCGTGAACCGTCGTTCCTCGCTCGCGAATATGCCGATCAGCTCCCCGTCCCGATCGAAGACCTCGGCCGCCGAGGGAAGCTCCACCTGCCGCGGCAAGGGAACCGAGGCGAGCGCGTAGACGATCACGACTCCGACCAGTCCCGACAGCAGGGCAAGCACCGGCAGCACCCACAGGAAGCGGGTCCACCGCCGACGCGGCCGCGCTGAAGGCAGGACTTCGGAGCTATTCGTCATCTCTTACCGGCACAGGCTGGAAGGGGGACTCCTTTTAGCGCCGCCCCCGGCTGCTGGGATGAGAGGCGACCGCCTGATAGCGGCGCCCGGTCATGTAGGACCGCACCAGGTGGTTCCAGGCGCAGTCGACGCACACCTCGACAAGGTAGCAAGTGAAGCTGTCGTGGGCGGTGGCAAGCTCGGAGAGCCACGCCGCGGGGTAGACGACCCGGCCACTGTCTTGCTTGAGCTCGTCCCCGTAGACGTAACGCACCCAGCGCAACGACTCGTGGGAGCAGATCGGGCACTGTCCCGGTACGGCGTCGCCGATGTTCTTCGCGGCCCGCAGGAGCTCGGGATGGGCGTCGCAGACATCGGAGGTGTCGAGGCGCCCTCTGCGCAGCGACGAGATCGCCGAGCGTCGCGCCAGCGTGTAGTCGACCACCGGCCCGACCATGCCCGGAGGCCGGTGCGGGTCGAACGACCTCCCCGAGGAAATGACCATGGTGCAGATGGTAAACGGCAGGGGAGGGTGCCGGAAGCTCGCCGCGGCTCTGGTCGGACGGATCCCCGGACCCCGCCCC
>DASRPA010000296.1:0-2249 GCA_035646635.1 Actinomycetota bacterium
CAACCTACGAGGACCTCGGCGGTGACTACTTCGCCCGCCGCAACGACGCCCAGGCTCGTAAGCGATATCTGATCCGTCAGCTTGAAGCGCTCGGTCAGCGCGTCACGGTGGAGTCGGCCGCGTAAGCCTCATCCGCTCCCACATCTCATAACCCCCCACCTCTGGGGTGGTCAGTTTGGCGCGTGCTGCTCCGGTTCAGTTTCGTCTCAGAGGTCCGCGGTTCGCGTTTGCCACCGCGCCTCGTGCCGCCCGGCCCGAAGCTAGGCCCCCGGCTCGCCCCACGCCAGGATCAGCTCGAACAGCTTCCACGAAGGCTCGTAGAAACGCGGCTCCCGGTTGTCGTCCAGGGGCACGATGACGACGTCCTTGCCCTCGTCCCAGGGCACCGCAAGTGCCTGGTCGTTGATGTCCATGAACGCCACCGCCGGGATCCCCCGCTCGAGCGCGGCCCCCGCAAAGCCGTGGTCCGCCAGCACGATGTCGGGCCACGGCTTCGCCTCGAGCAACGCCTCCATGGCTTCCGAGGAGTGGGTGTGGAGAAGCGAGGCCCCGTCGCACAGGCACGCAACCGAGCCGACGTAGCGGATCCGTGCCCTCCCTCCGCGTGCGAAGAGCTCCTGCTCCCGGGGAATGATCAGCTCGCCG
Organism: Actinomycetota bacterium; assembly: GCA_035646635.1. Lineage (GTDB taxonomy): Bacteria > Actinomycetota > CADDZG01 > CADDZG01 > WHSQ01 > JACDAL01. The sequence goes on from DASRPA010000296.1 coordinate 646, forward strand.
CCCGCCGCCCGGTAGGCGTCCACGACGCGCATGTGGTGTTCGAGCAGACCAGTGGGGTGCCCGGTAGCAGCCAGCAACGTCCGGCCGTCGGCGGCGGCCCGGCGCAGCCGCTGCGCCCCGGCAACGATCGCCGCAATCGTGAGCGACGGGTCTATGTAGTCCTGCTCCTGGGGGTCGTCCGGGTCCTTTGAGCATCCTGTGAGCCGGGCCATCAGCTCGAGGATCTGGGGGGCCGAGTAACGCTCGAAGCCCGAGAGGCCGAAGCGGGACTCGACGTCGTCCTTCAGCATCGAGTGGATCTTTGAGATGTTGCCGCGGCGGCGATGGCTCAGATGCGGCCCGGCTATGCCCCCCGCAACGAGCGCATCGGCCGCCTCACTAAGTCTGATGTCGTCCATGCCGGTCATCTTAAAGTCGCGTCCAGTTCCCGGGCGAAGTTCCCACCGGATAAAGGAGGAGGCGTGGTCGCCGGATCAATCGATCCGTTCTCGCTGGACGGCAGGGTGGCGCTCGTCACCGGAGCCTCGCGCGGAATCGGCCGAGCGGTCGCGCTCGGCTTGGCCCGCTCGGGAGCCGATGTGGTCCTGGCGGCGCGCCACCGCCCGACTCTGGAGGCAGTGGCGCTCGAGATCGAGGCGACGGGCCGCCGGAGCCTGGTGGTGGAGGCGGACCTGCGGGCTCCGGATCATGCCGAGGCGATGATCGAGGCCGCAGTCGAGCGCTGGGGGAGGCTCGACATCGTCGTCAACAATGCCGGCGGCGCCCCCTTCGTCGCCCCCCTGCCGGAGCTACGCCCCGAAGGGTGGGAGCGGGCGCTCGACCTCAACCTCGGCTCGGTGTACCGGGTCACCCGCGCCGCCTGTGCGGTCATGGAGCCAGGGGGCCGGGGCTCGATTATCCAGATGATCTCGATCGCAGCCCTGAAGGGCCTTCCCGGGCTGTCCTTCTATAGCGCGGCCAAGGCAGGAGTCAAGCTCTTCACCCAGGCCGTCGCGAAGGAGCTCGCCCACACCGGCGTGAGGTTGAATTGCGTCGCTCCGGGGTGGATCGAGACCGATCTCACCGCCCCCTTGCGTTCCAGCGAGGAGAGGAGCAGGCGCGTGATCGAGGGGATCCCGATGGGCCGCTGGGGGGTACCCGAGGACGTGGTGGGTGCGGTCGTCTACCTCGCCTCGGATGCCGCCGCGTTCGTCACCGGGGCCACGATCGTGGTCGACGGAGGCGAAAGCGCCTAACAAACCATGCCGAGTGGTGGTGAGATGCTCTATATGGTCACCTCACCACCACTCGGCGGGGGGTTCGGTGCCGTTAGTGGGTGCAGGGCCCCGTCGAAACCGCCTCGGTCCTAGCTTGGCTGCGGGCGAGCTCGTCCCGAATCTCCGCGGCAGTGAGCGCGTAGCCGACCCGCTCGTCGGTCGTCGAGGCCGCGAACATCATGCCGGCGACCCGGCCCGAGGGCCGCACGAAGGGCCCTCCCGAGTCCCCCTCCTCGACCCTCGCCCGCAGCTCGTAGATCTCGCGGCTCACCCCCTCTCGCCCGTAGATGTCGTAACCGGGGGCGTCGAAGCGATCCTGGACTGCCGCCGGGCCAACCGTCAGACGCC
>DASRPA010000297.1:0-2997 GCA_035646635.1 Actinomycetota bacterium
CCGCCTCTCCCCTCCTCCTCCCTCCCAGAATCCGGGGATGAGGAGCTTGCCGGTTTCCTCGAGCTCACCGCGCGCCCGGGGGAGGTGATCGAGATCGGTCTGGGTCTGCGTCCCGACCTCACCGGCCAAGGGTTGGGACTGTCCTTCGTGGAGGCCTGCCTCGATTTCGCGCAACAGCGCTCTCGTCCGCAAGCCTTCGCTCTCGACGTGGCGACCTTCAATCAGCGGGCTCGAGCCGTGTACGAGAAGGCTGGGTTCGTCCCCGGAGACACTTTCTGGCGGCATCTCAGCGGACGGCGCTGGGAGTTTCTGAGGATGTCGCGGCCCGCCTGATACACGATCGCCGGGCTGCTCGAGCAGCACTGCGGCGGCCAAGAAACTGCTTGTTAGAGCTCGACCACTGGGCAGGTCAGGGTGCGCGTGACGCCCTCCACCGACTGGATCCGGGCCACGACGAGCTTGCCTAGGCCGTCCATGTCCGGCGCGGTCGCACGCACGATGACGTCGTAGGGCCCGGAGACGTCGTCGGCCGACTCGATCCCCTCAAGAATGCGAATGTCGCCCGCGACATTGGCCGCGCTCACGGTCGCCTGAATGAGGATGTATGCGCTTACGGCCACCGGTCTCCCTCCCCCTGCCCTCGTCGGATTGTCCACGTCGGAGCACGCATTGTAGTCAAAGTTGTGACGACAACCGACTCTACGGGCCAGAGCAGCGCCGGGCCTCGAACGGCATGGGAAAAGTCGAGTCCCGCCACTAGTTTGCATGACATTATCGACGCACACGGACTCAGCGGGGGAGGCTCGAGATGGACTTGCTTGCATGGGTGGTGATTGCGCTCATCGTGGTGTTGGTGGTGGGCCTCATCGCCCTCTACAACCGGCTGGTGCGACTGCGCAACGGATCCGAAGAAGGCTGGACGCAGATAGACGTGCAGCTCAAGCGCCGCTACGACCTCATCCCCAACCTCGTCGCCACCGTCAAGGGCTACGCAGCTCACGAGCGCGACACGTTCGAGGCCGTCACCCGGGCGCGCACCGAAGCCGTAGACGCCTCCGGAGTAGAGGACCAAGCCCGAGCCGAGAACATCCTGAGCGGTGTGCTGGGGCGACTGTTCGCACTCGCCGAGGCCTACCCTCGCCTGCAGGCCGACGACAACTTCCTCGCCCTGCAGGAAGAGCTGAGCGAAACCGAGGGCCGGATCGGCTTCGCCCGCCAGTACTACAACGAGCGCGTGCTCGGCTATGACAACGCCCTCGGCACCTTTCCCTCGAACCTGGTTGCCGGGGCGTTCGGCTTCAGGCCCAAGCCCTTTTTCGAGACCGAGCCCGAAGCGCGCGGCCCGGCCGTGGTGGACTTCGAAGCGTCCTGAACCGCCCTGCCCTCGAACTTTGCGCCGCCGACCACCTGTGAGGTGGTTGGAGACTCAAAGTTCGGCAGTCCAAGGGAATTGAGCCGAGACAGCGCGCGGGCATCACGGTTGAACGTTGGCCGGTGGGCGGGTAGCTCAACCCACGCCGTGGTTCATGTGCAGCGGTTCCGTTAGCTATCGCGCACCCAGCCCCCGGCCTCAGGCCCCATCGCCCCGTTCGGAAGCCGACCGCTGAGAGGCCGGGCCAAGCCCGGGGCCTTCTCGAGGATGAGACCGTCGCTCGTCACGAGCTGGATATCACGCGCTTCGGCCACCGCTACGTAGGCGGCATCGTAGGCCGTCAAGCCTCTCGCCGTCCACGCGGCCACGCGTTCTAGCTCCGGCTCCTCCACCTCGAAACGCAAAGAGGTCAACGCGGAGGCAAGAACGATGAGCTCGTCCTCAGGCCATGCCCACCATCTTCCGAAGGCATTCAGAATCTCCAGAAACAAGAGCGGAGGAACTATTACAGCGAGGTCGCCTGTCTCGAAGGAAGCTCTCAGAGCCCTGGCTTGGGGGACATCCTGCTCGCCGTCGCTCCGCCACCACTTGATCACAACCGAGGCGTCCAGGACGAGCTCGGTCACCTCGTGTCGCGTGTCTCTCGAACGATCCGAGTTGAGTCCTCCCCCGGGGTCCCGTTCTTCGCGACCAGCCCCTCGATGCGGCGTAGCGCCGCCCGCGCCTCAGGGCTGGCCCCGGCTCCGCTTCTGGCGTCCAGTTCATTGCGAGCCAGTCCGGCGATGTAAGCGCTGCGCGTCAGGTGCAGCGCGCGCGCAGCCCGATCCACCCTGCGCAGCAGCCCCTCTTCCATTGAGATCAGGACCTTTGCCACCCTCTGAGTATATCCGATATATCTGAACGGTCATCTCCGGCCGTCAAAGGGACGTGAGCCAGCCGCTCACGGCGTCGGCGGCCTCAGCCCACGCCTCCGTCGTGGAGCGCCCCGATGACTTGCGCACTTCGAGGGAGTGGTTGCCGTCCTCGATGACGACGAGCTGGTTCTCGGCCCGCAGCCGAGCCCGCACCGAGGCGAGTGTCTCCAGGGGGCAGAAGGGATCGCGGGTACCCTCCACGAACAGCATCGGCACCTCTATCGAATAGAGATGGGCGGCCCGCATTCGGTCCGGACGGCCGGGCGGATGAAGCGGATAACCGAGAAAGAAGAGGCCGTCGGCCGGCTCCCCGGAGGCGACGAGATGCGAGGCGAATCTTCCCCCCATCGACTTGCCGCCGAGCACGAGCGGGCCGCCATGCCGCTCCCTGACATGGGCCACAACCGCCCGGTAGGTGTCCTCGAGCACCGGAGCACGGTCGGGCGAGCGCCGCCCCTGCTCGACGTAGGAGAAGTTGAAGCGACAGACGCGCGCGCCTGCGCTCGCAATTCCCGCCGCCAGCGCGCCCATGAAGCGGGACTCCATGCCCCCGCCCGCCCCCGGCGCCATCACCGCCACGGCGGTGGCGTCAGGAGGCCCGTCCCATGCCAGCGACACCTGCCCCGGTGGGGGTCTCTACGGCGTCTCTCATAAAGGCGCGGGAGGCGCCTGCAGGGCTCGTCGAGGCGCCCCTGCGCATCTAGGGGTCTC
>DASRPA010000298.1:0-8597 GCA_035646635.1 Actinomycetota bacterium
GCTATCGCAAGGTCACCCGGCGGCTCGGACAGGGCGTGAGCCTCACCTCGATCGCCGATCCCAAAGGACCCTGGCGGATCAAGGTGCTGACGGTCGACCTTGCCAGGGAGTCGAGGCTCGATGTCGTGCTCTCTAACGACCGGCTCCCCGGTCTTGAGCGGACGTCCTCGATGGCGCGCCGCACCGGAGCCCTGGCGGCGATCAACGGCGACTACGCCCGCCCCGACGGCCGCCCCGTCTACGCGTTCGCCGACGACGGCCGCCTGATGCAGTCTCCGCCGCCGCAATTCGGCGGCAACTTCGCCTTCAACGAGCCCGAGTCGAGCACTCACTTCGGGCGCCGTCCTTTGTCGAGCTCGGTGATGGTGCCGGCGACGGGACAGGAGCTGCCCCTCTCTCGCTTCAACCGGGGCATTCCGTCGATGCAGGAGATCGCCGCGTACTCGCCCGTGGGAGGCGATGTCGCCAGGCCCCCACGTTTTTCATGTGCAGTGAGACTTAGCCCCCTGGGCCCCCCGGCACGCGGTGCCGGCAGCGACCACGCAGTCCCGACCGTGGTCACCGCGCGGCGCTGTTCGGCCGGACGCATGCAGCGGCGTGGAGGAATCGTCCTGGCGACACCTCTGTGGGGATCTCGTGCGGCCGAGTTGATGAGCCTCGAAGTCTCGGACGAGGTGACGTTCACGTGGTCGTTCCGGGACTGGCCCGGGATCCGTGACGCCATCGGCGGCAACCCCGTGCTGGTGCGCGACGGCGCCATCTTCATCGGCCGAGGAGCCGGTTCGTTCTTCTACCGCCACCCCCGGACCGGCGTCGGCGCCACCGCCGACGGTCGCGTCCTGTTGGTCACCGTCGACGGTCGCAGTCCCGGCCGCAGCGTGGGCATGACGCCGCTCGGTTTTGCCCGGTTGTTCAAGAGCCTCGGCGCGCGCTGGGCGTTCAATCTCGACGGCGGAGGATCCACCACGATGTTCGTCAAGGGCGAGATCGTCAACCGCCCCTCGGACGGCGGCGAGCGTCCGGTCTCATCGGCCCTCGTGGTCTTGCCGGGCGAGCGTGCTGGCATCTCGGCCAAGGCACCAGAACTCGCCACCCACCAAGAGCGAGCCCTGCGTTCGATTGCAGCCGATCCGGCGTCGGCCCCACCCGAGCCGAGCGCCCCGCAGCCCAGGTAGCGAATCGGCCGCAAGAACCATCTCCTTGGCGGCAGTACTGCCTGCCGGGATCCATTGCAGGAATATGTACCTCTGAGGCACATAGGCGCGCAATCGTTTGTCGCGAGGTGATCTCTGTTGTCGAGCGCCCGGGTCAGCGGGCGTCGGCCCGGCCCGGCTTCCCTTGATACTCCCGGCCCCCAGTTGGGAAGCGCAGCGACAATCTCCATGCATCGGCCGCGTCGAAGCGGTCGCGATAGTCGTACATTCCCAGCCTGCGTCCGCGCGCCCGTCCCGCCCGCAACCATAGCGAGGCCGCTCGGCTGCGCTGCTCGGAGGTCGCAATCTCCTGGAGTGCCCGGCGCAGCGCGACGTGCTCCTGCGCGCTCGGCTCGGGTGTAACCGACACGATCTCGAGTGCGGCGCGCTTTGTCACAGCGGAATGTTCCCGTGCTTTCGCGGCGGAGTAGCCTCCCGCTTGGAGCGCAGCATCTCGAGTGCCTGCACCAGCTTGCGCCGCGTGTCCTGGGGTTCGATGACGTCGTCGACGAAGCCGCGCTCGGCCGCCACATAGGGGTTCGAGAACCTCTGCCGGTAATCCGCGATGAGCTCTGCACGGGTGGCCTCGGGGTCGTCCGACTCGGACAATGCCCGGCGGTGAATGACGTTGACCGCGCCCTCGGCCCCCATGACCGCAATCTCCGCGGTCGGCCACGCAAACGAGACGTCGGCCCTGATGTGCTTGGAGTTCATGACGAGATAAGCGCCGCCATATGCCTTGCGAGTGATCACAGTCAGCCGCGGCACTGTCGCTTCGGAGAACGCATAGAGCAGTTTGGCTCCGTGGCGGATGATGCCCGAGAACTCCTGCTCGGTGCCGGGAAGAAACCCGGGCACGTCGCAGAAGCAGACGAGCGGGATGTTGAACGCGTCGCAGAAACGCACGAAGCGGGCCGCCTTGGTCGACGACGCGATGTCGAGCGTACCGGCGAGAACCTCGGGCTGGTTGGCGACCACTCCCACCGTGTGTCCTGCGAGTCGGGCGAAGCCGCACAGGATGTTCTGAGCCCAGTGCTGGTGCACCTCGAAGAACTCCGCGTCGTCGAACACGCAGCCGATTACCTGGTGCATGTCGTAGGGCTTGTTGGGCGAGTCGGGGACCAGCTCCATGAGCTCGTCGCACGCACGCATGGGGTCGTCGGTCGGTTCATAGAAGGGCGGCGACTCGTAGTTGTTCGAGGGCAGAAACGACATCAGGTAGCGGATGCGGGCGAGGCAGTCCTCGTCGTCTGAGGCGACGACATGCGCGACCCCGGAGCGAGAGGCATGTGTCATCGCGCCGCCGAGCTCCTCATGAGTGACCTCCTCGCCGGTGACCGCCTTGATGACGTCGGGCCCGGTGATGAACATGTAGGAGGTCTCGGCCACCATGAACGTGAAGTCGGTCAGTGCCGGCGAGTAGACGACTCCTCCGGCGGAGGGTCCCATGATTGCCGAGATCTGGGGGATGACGCCCGACGAGCGCACATTGCGTTCGAAGATGTAGCCGTATCCGGCCAGCGACACGGGGCCCTCTTGTATTCGGGCGCCTCCGGACTCGTTGAGTCCGATCACCGGCGCACCGGTCTCGAGTGCGAGATCCATCACTTTGCAGATCTTCTCAGCCATGACCTCGCCCAACGAGCCCCCGAACACGGTGAAGTCTTGGGCGAACACGAACACTTTGCGTCGATCGATCGTGCCCCAGCCGGTGACCACTGCATCCGAATAGGGCCGTCGATCCTCGATACCGAAGCCGTGGGAGCGGTGGCGCACGAGCATGTCGGTCTCGACGAAGCTGTCCTCATCCAATAGGGCTGCGATGCGCTCGCGCGCGGTGAGCTTTCCCTGCTCGTGCTGGCGCGCGATCGCGCGCTCGCCGCCGGAGCCGAGGGCTTCCTCTTTCTTCTTGCGTAGCGCGTCGATCTCTTCGGAGTCCATCGGGGCCGAATAGTAAGGCTACGAAGCCGGGCTGAAGTGGCCCGGGCCCTCGAGGATTCCGATGAGGCCGCGCTCCACGATCTCGATCTTCCCCGAACGCTCCGTTACCGAGCCGATGACCGAGGCGGGGCAGGCTGCCGTGGAGAGGACTTCCAGCGCCCGCTCCACCTCGGAGGCGCCGAGCACCATGACGAAGCCCACACCCATGTTGAAGACCCTGAACATCTCGGCGTCCGAGATGTCGCCGCTCTCCTGGATGAGCGAGAACACCGGGGGCTCATCGGGAAGGGAGTCGATGACGAAACCAATGGCGGCCTCCAGGCGGCACAGGTTGAGGAAGCCGTCCCCGGTGATGTGGACCAGGCCCACGGGGTGGATGCCGTCGTCCCACAGCGCCCGGATGGGGGCCACATAGAGGCGGGTGGCCTCGAGGAGCTCGTCGCCGAGCGAGCGTTCCAGCGGCGAGGGCCGCTCGTCGAGCTCATAGGCGCCCGAGTCGAGCAGGACTCGGTGGGCGAGGCTCAGCCCGTTCGAGTGGATGCCCGACGAGTGCAGCCCGATGAGCACGTCGCCCGGCGCCACGTCCTGCCCCAGCACCACACGGGAGGGATCGACAACTCCGAAGGCGGTGCCCACGAGGTCGAAGGCGCGCTCGTCTCCGGCATCGGAACCGTTGGAGCCGATGATTCCTGGGAGCTGCGCAAGCTCACCTCCCACTACCGCGACCCCGGCCTCGTGCGCCGCCGCCCCCAGGCCCTCGAGGATGGCCGCAGTGCGAGTGTCGTCGAGCGTGTTGACCCCGAGGTAGTCGACCAGTGCGACGGGCCGCGCTCCCACGCACAACAGGTCGTTGACGTTCATCGCCATGCAGTCGAAGCCGATCGTGTCGTAGCGGTCGAGGGCCGCGGCGATCATGGTCTTGGAGCCCACTCCGTCCGTGCACACCGCCAGGCCCAGGCTTTCTGAGAGCCGCAGCACCGAGGCGTAGTGGCCGAAGCGGGTGAGGACCTCGTAGGGGGCCGCGTTGACAAGGGTGGGGCCGAGGTGGCGGAGCACGGCCCCCAGGGCTTGCTCCTGTCCCTTGACACCGACGTAGTCGTAGCGGGAGCCCACGGGATCAAGCTATCAGCAGGCTCTTCTACCCGGCGGGACGCAACTTTGGGACGAGCCGGCGCGAGGTGCAGACCGGGGGTGAAGGGGTGGCAAAGGAGGACCGTGGACCTCTGCCACACGTTTTTTTGTGGGTAAACGCACACCGTGTTCATTTGCCACCGCAGGCGGGGCGTGACGCGTGAACCGTTACCGATTAACCACCGGATTGGGTAGTTGAACGGGAACCGCGCTCGATTAACACCATCGGGGCCTAGCCCACGGGCTCGACCGGTTCCGGCTCGGCCGCCCGAACGGCGCCGGACGTGCCCTTGGCCCGGCGGCCCGGCAGCCTCAGCGCGACGAGGAGCACGAGCGCCGCGGGGGCCGCGCCCAAGAGGTAGGCGAGCTCGAACGAGCCCTGCGCGACGTAGCCGAGCGCGGTGGGGGCCGTGAGATAGCCGAGGTCGCCCGCCATCTGGTTCATGCCTACCGCGGCCCCCGATCCCGAGCGGGGGACGGAGTCGGCCAGAAGGCCTCCCGCCGCGGTGCTCCCGGCGGCAACCGACGCTCCAATCAGCGCCATCAAGGCATAGAAGAGCAGGGGGGCCGTCTCGATGCGACCCACGGCAGCCACCGACACGGCCGACAGCGCCAGCGCCGGAACCAGCACCGCCCGGCGGCCATAGCTGTCCGCGGCTCGCCCCGCAAGCGGAAGGACGATCAGCTCGCCCAGCGACAGCAGCGTGAGCGCGGCCCCCACTTGTGCGCCGGAGAACCCCAGCTCGTCCTTGGCAAACACCACTCCGAGGATCTGGGCCGGCCCCGAGATCGTCCACCACCCCACGAACGTTGCCGCCAGGGCCGCGGTGTAACGGATGTCGGAGAACAGGGGGGCCGCGGCCCGTAGGGCTTGCAGGGGAGTCCTCTTCTCCGCCCGTCCTCGTGCCGGCTCGCCGGCCATGGCGAACCACGCGATCGCAGCCGCAACCAGCAGGCCGGTTGCGTAGATGTGGAAGGGGGCGCTGAGCCCCAGCTCGTCGCCGGCGAGGCCCCCGAACAGGGGACCGAGGCCGATCCCGATCAAGAACGAGGACCGAAAGATGCCGGTCGCCCTGCCCATGGCGGCAGGTTCGATGATGCGCAGGATTCGGTTCATGAGCCCGGCGATGAACAGCGCGGACCCGGCCCCCCCGAAGCCGCGCGCCAAAACCAGCTGGAGGAACGACTGCGACAGCCCGGCGGCGTAGGAGGAGAGCGCCACGATCAGGATCCCGGTCATGGTGGTGGTGCGCTCGCCGAAACGGTCCACGGCAAGTCCTCCCACGACCCCGAACGAGAACCGAGTCAGTCCGAAGACGAGCTGGATGAGTCCGATCGCAGCGATTCCCACTCCGAAAGAGCGGGCGAAGTCGGGAAGCACCGGGATGACCATCCCGAAGCCGAGCGCAACTGTGATCGAGATGGCGGTGAGGCGGCGGAACTCGGGCACCTGCAGCGGAGAGGGCGCTTGCGGGTTCTTCACCGCCGTTCGACGAGCTCGACGAGCAGGCCCCCATTGGCGCGCGGGTGGACGAAGGCGATGCGGGCCCCGCCGCCCCCCACTCGGGGATGCTCATCTATCAGAGCCACCCCACGCTCCCGGAGGTGGGCGAGGGTCGCGTCGAGATCTGCGACCGCATAGGCGACATGGTGCAGGCCCGGCCCCCTCTTGTCGAGAAAGCTCGCCACCATCGATTCTGGAGAGATCGGGGCGATCAGCTGCAGGGACGACCCGGGCAGTTCCAGCATGGCTTCGTCGACGCCCTGATCGGCCACCCGTTCGACATGTGCGGGCTCCAGCTCCCACACATCGCGGTAGTGAGCCAGCGCTTCGTCGAGGTTTGTTACCGCGACGGCGACGTGATCAAGGGCGAGCAGAGCCATGCCGGCATCCTACGCGGCTCGACCGCACCCGCCGAGTGGTCATTAGTGGCTACTGTGTGACCAATTACCACCACTCGGCACCGAAGGGCCGCTCAGACGGACGGCAGCAGGCGGTTTTCCTCCAGCAGCCGGGCGGTGATCTCGGAGGCGCACACCGGACGGCCCGACAGATACCCCTGAGCCGTGTCGCAGCCGAAACGGACGAGGCGGTTCCAGACCTCCTCGCTCTCAACCCCCTCTGCCACCGTCTCGACCCCCAGGTTGCGCCCGAGATCGATGAGCGAGCGCACGATGACCTCGTCGCTTTCATCATCCAGCATGTTCAAGACAAAAGACTTGTCGATCTTGATGCTCGAAACCGGCAGACGTTTGAGGTAGGCGAACGACGAGTAGCCGGTCCCGAAGTCGTCGATCGCAAGACTGACGCGCATCGTGCTGAGCTTGGTCAACACCCTGAGCGCCCGCATCGGATCGCCCATGAGCGTGCCCTCGGTGAGCTCAAGCTTGAGCCATTGAGGAGGCACGTCCCAGCGCTTGAGCAGCTCGGCGATCTCGTCTGGGAAGTTCAGGTCGAGAAGACTCTGGGCGGAGAGGTTCACCGATACATAGAGGCCGAGTCCCTGGTCCTGCCACTCGCTGCACTGCCTCAGTGCCTCTTCGAGGACGTAGGACGTCATCGGCCGGATGAGGCCCGTGTGCTCGGAGAGCGGGATGAAGTGGTCGGGAGTCAACAGGCCCCGTTGCGGATGATGCCAGCGGAGCAGCGCCTCCACCCCGCGTATGCGCCGAGTCCGCATGTTCGCTTGGGGTTGGAAGAAGAGCTCGAGCTCTCTCTGGTCGAGGGCCCGGCGCAGCTCGGGCACGAGCGTCAGCCTGCTGGGGTCGTAGTTGTCGTGCTCGGCCGCGTAGGTCTCGAGCCCCGCCCGCCGCTCCTTGGCGGCGTACATCGCGACGTCCGCTCGCTGGAAGAGGATGTTTCCGTCCGTGCCGTTGGTCGGATACACGGCGATACCTATGCTGGCGCCGATCTCGAGGTCCAAGCCCTCGAGGTTGAAGGGCGGCTGAAGACTCTCGAGCAGCTTCTTGGCGGTGACCGACGCGTCCGAGGGATCGGTCAGCCGGGGCAGCAGCACCGCAAACTCGTCCCCACCTAGCCGGGCGACGGTGTCGCTGTCTCTGAGAGCGCCGGTGAGACGCTTCGCAATTTGCTGCAACAGGAGGTCGCCGGCGTGGTGCCCCAGCGAGTCGTTCACCTCCTTGAAGCTGTCGAGGTCCATGATCATGACGGCCACCGAAAGCCCATCGCGCTCAGCTGCCAGGACCGCCTGCTCGACTCGGTCCCGCAATACCATGCGGTTGGGCAGGCCGGTGAGAGAGTCGTGTGACGCCTGGTACTCGCTTTGCTCGGCCTGGTGTTTGAGCCGGCCCACGAGCTTGGCGTTCTGCAAGGAGACGGCGGACATGGTGCCGAGGGGAATCAAAATGAACAGGGCGAACAGATAGCTGATGTCGGCCAGCACCACCAGAACCGGCGCCAGCATCAACAACATCCCGTTGCCGAGGCTCAGCAGCGACAGCTCCTGCTTGAGATAGTAGAGTGTCCTCTCGTGGGAGTGGAGCCCCATTGCCAGCGTGACCAGGAGTTCATTGATCACAAAGATCCCGACGATCGCGGCGAAGACCCCCACCAGATCCTGCACATTCAACCCTGGTTCGTTGTGGGGAAGGTCGGTCAACAGCCCCAGGAGGAAAGCCCCCACCCCTAGCGACAGGCTGTATTGAGCGGCGTTGAACAGGGTCTTCCACCACGGCTTTCTTTGCAGGAGGTCGGCGCACAGGGAGCCCACCGCCTGAGCCAGCAGCGCCGTGGGAAACCCCCAGCTCAACATGATCGCGAAACTGAACGTGGTCGATGTCGTCAGCTCGTAGACGTCTGAGTGTCTCCCCACCTTTATCGGTGCCAGCTCACCACCGATGACGAGCAGGATCAGCACGAGGAGCTCGACGGGGGGCCGCTCGACGGGGAGTCCAGCGTCGAGCGCGACGAAGGCAAGCAGGGACCACCCCGCAAGACACACTCCGGCCAGGTAAAGGCCGGATCGGGGAATCAGGCGACTGGGCCGACTACTCTTCACCGCTTCCTCTCGATGCGAGCCGCTCTCTTTTTGGGCGCCGCGGGGCCGCCACATGCATGCCACTGGCCTTATCGGCGTTTGAGGAGGGCAACTACAGGCTGGGGGTCCCTAGGACCACTTCTTGCCGGCGCCCAGTGCCTCAACAAGCGCGAGCAGTGCGCTGAGCGACAGCGCCAGTCGAAAGAAGCGAGCCTTCATCATGTCGAGAATGACCTTTCACCAAAGAGTGGGGGGCCAAAGACCCTCACGACTTGGATCGGACGTCGCGGCCTGGTGCTTGACGGACGATGCTGGTGATTGCTGGAAGTTCGTA
>DASRPA010000299.1:0-12867 GCA_035646635.1 Actinomycetota bacterium
CCGAGCGCAGAGAACGTGGACGCGTGCGAAGCGAGGCGGGCAGACGCTGGGGCGAACGACAGCCCCGCGCCGCGTAAAGCAAGAGCAAGCACGGCCTCAACAAACGTCAAGGGTTCATGACCCTGGGCGCGCGTGCCCTCCATGACACGAGCCGATGACTACCGACGTGCGACGCGGGGGGTCGGACCTCGGCTGGGGCCAACAGTCTTACTATTTCGGGTCGCATCCATGTAAGTTTCTTCCAAAGCGCGCAAACCTTTGTGGACACAGCACTAGTTACTTGGTGAGCCCGGTGGTTCGGATGGCGCTGTCCATGTGCTGATCCTCTCAATGATCACTGCGGACTGCGGACGACCGTCCATGAGCTAGGACTCGGGGCTGCCAGACCATTTCGACCTCGGCTCGCCGGAGAAAAGACATTGTCAACCGGGTTCGGGTTGCCGCAAGCGATTCATCCTGCACAAGACAGCGCTCAAGCCGTTCGGCTTCAGGGACTCGAGTCACGAAACTCGTCGATCTCGCTCAACCGCTGTCAGCTTTCCCCCGAGCTCCTCCCCCCAGCGGCGGGCGCGTTCGTCTCCCCACTGGTGAGCGGACCCAACGACTCGGCAACATAGAAGCTTGCCGGCGGAGCCACCGTACCGAAGCCAAGACCCCGCAGTCGTTTCTCGGCCTTGCGTGCAGCTGAGCCCGGGAGGCGCGGCTTGTTGATGCGCGTATCGAATGCAGCCGCCGCCACCCTCGCAGATCCTTGCTGGAGCGTGGAGAGCCACTCGCGCAACCCGATCCCCTGAGACACGAGACTCCGCTCGGCCTGCTGGGCCGCGCCTTGCCGCGTTTGTGGCCGGCTCATGCCGAACGCGTGCGTGGGACCACCGACGACAAGCAAATCGACATCAGCGTCGATGACCTCGGACGCGGCACCGACTTCGGCAATATCGACGTGCATGCGTGTCGACAGGCCGTCCGCAATGGCCTTCGCGACCGCCTGCGTACACTTCCGAACATCGACTCGAACACAACAAGCGCTTTCATTAGCCGCCTCCTCCTGAGTCCACTCGAGTGACCGCTAACGAACGACGACCACGGGGCAAGTAGCCATGTGGAGAACCTTGTGGGTCACGCTTCCGACCAGCAAGCCGCTCCAGTCAGAGAGGCCTCGAGATCCCATCACGATCGCATCCGCCCTGTTGTCGTCTGCTGCCTGAACGATACGGTGTGCGGCGTGTCCGTACATCGCAGGTTGTCTCTCGGATTGCACCTTCACACCTTTCCCTGCCAGCCTCTGTGCGGCTTCCGCCGCCATGTCGACATCCTCTTCGGTCAAATCCACATCCCAGGGGCCGCCCCTTCCGACCCACTTCTCCCTCACGTGGAAAACCAGGACTTCACTGTCGAACTTGGAAGCAAGCTCTTCCACCAACGACAAGGCTTTGTCTGAGTGCTCGGATCCATCAACGGGAACAAGTATCTTGCGAAACATCTCTACCCCTTCCGGCTAGTCTTCTTGAATCCTGGATGGGAGGTACTTTCCGGGCTGCTCATCTCATGGTTCCTCTACCCGAGCCGACGATCGATCCCGAATAAACCATCTAATGCTCCTGAGCCGACTACTTCCGGCGGTTGGCCCAGCGCCGCCTCACGGTGGGTGAGGCCTGCGATGGCACCGAGCAGATCGCCTCGCGTAACGACCCCGACGAGACGACCGAGGTAAACGATCGGGATGCGGTTGATCTGCTGTTCGAGCATGGTCTGCGCGAGCCTGCGAAGGGGCGTCCCAGGATCGGCGATGATGGCTGGCGACGTCATGATGTCCATGGCTCGCTTGGCGTCGATGGGGACTGCGTGAGGGCCTCTCAGAAGCGGTCCGCTGTGGACGGGCCTCCTCAGGACCAGGCGGATTAGCGGGCCTCCGAGGGCGTGTGCGAGATCACGCTCCGAGACGACCCCGACGACTCGGCCCCCAGCATTGACGACGGGTAGCCCCGATATCTCCCTATCGGCCAGCAGTTCTCCGATTTCTTCGAAGTACGCTTCCTCCCGGCACGCGACTGCGGGAGCGGACATGATGTCTGCGGCGGTCAGCTCGGAAACGCTTCGCATCGGTGCTCCATTCATTTCCTCACCTTCTTTTCCTAGACCACTGATGAGAGCCACCGGACGATCTCATCATCCCCTCCATGTCGGCAGCGGGGGGAGTGCCGAAAGACTGGAGGTGACGGGACCGTTCGGCCCTAAAGAGACCCCGACTCGCAATCCCCTTCGCTTCAGTGCACTCCCAGGAACCTCTCTCCCCGGGGCATGAGGGCCGCCGGGCGTCTGCTCGGCGAGCTCATGGGGCGTGCCGGAGATCGCAATCTTTGTCGTCGGCTTCCCCATCCGCCAAACAATGACGCTGCTCGTGGACAGCAGCCATGCTGCCATCAGCCCGTAGGGCACGTAGGTCGGCCATGCACCCGCTGCGAGGGGTCCGGTGTCACTGCGATGCCCGCCGACATGATCAGGAATGCCGTCGCGGCGGCCGCGGATAGCCACCCCAACCACTTCGGGAATGCCCCTGTTCCAAGCGACACCACGGACCAGCGCCACCGCGACAAGCATGACTGCCAACGGGACATAGGCGATAACATTGAAGGCATAAGCCATATTGGCCATCACCAACGCCAGCCCCGGCTCCACGTTGCCGCTGGATGCCATCGCCAGAGCGCTCTGGGGGGCTTGGATCAGGACCTGGACAACGATCCCCACAAAGCCGGCGCCGAACGCGGCTGTGGAGAGCGTTCGGTTCCACCTTCGGCGCGCAGCAGGTGACTGCGTAGGCTTCCTAGGAACCACAGCCATGCGCCGGCACTGAGCACGAACAGCAGACTCTGCGCGAGCAGCTCTACTCGGTAGGCGGCAAAGAAAGCCGCAACCTCTTCGGCGGGGGCGTTGGCGGCGGGGTGCTAATGCTTCGGCTCCTAGCCCCCCGCGGCACGGGAGGTACCGGGGTACCGATCTTGATGCGCGCGTCAAGAACTAAGCAGCCTTGAGCGGACACCAGGACGGGATTGAGGTCCAGCTCTGCGAGGTGAGGGAGGTCCTCGACCATTGCAGACAGGCGCAGCAGCAGGTCTTCGAGCGCAGGCGAGTCAAGGGGCGGGCGACCGCGGTACCCCTCGAACAGCGGCCAGCTCTTCAACGAATGCAGCATCTCCTTGGCGTCTAGGTCCGTGAGAGGGGTGATCCTCACGGCGATATCACTGACGAGTTCGACCATCGTCCCCCCGGTTCCGCACGCGATCAGCGGGCCAAAGGAAGGATCGAGCGTCATGCCCACGAACATCTCTGCGCCCTCGGTCGAGACCATCTCCTGCACGAGGAAGCCTTCGATCTCGCCCTCGAGGCCGCCCTTGCTTAGAGACGAGAGAATGGCGGAGGCGGCCGCTGCCGCGGCTTCAGGAGTCTTGAGGCCGAGGCGCACGCCGCCGACGTCCGTCTTGTGGAGAATCGTGCGCGAGTCAATCTTGACAACGACGGGCTTGCCGATGTCCGCAGCGGCCTTGGCCACCTCCTCCGGGCTGCGGGCCGAGCAGCTGGTGGCGGACCGGATACCGTAGTGGTGGAGAAGGCGGACCACGGCGACGGGGTCGAGCCAGCGCTCCCCCTTCTCGAGCAGCTGCGCCGCCAGACTGGTCGCTGCGATGGGGTCGATGCCGTCGAGCTCTGGGAAGCGCCCTTCGGGAGCGCCCTTCCATGCGGCGTAGCGGGTGACCTTGGCAAGCGCCCTCGCAGCGGACTCGGGAAAGGTGTACGTTGGGATGACCGTCCCATCAGCGGGGAGATGTTCGTGGAGGCCTTGAGCGCCCATGAAGCATGCGAGGACGGTCACCTCTCCCATGGCGCCCGCTCCCTGTACGAGGGCAACGGCGACGTCCTCGGCTCTGGTCACGAGCGGAGGGATGAAGATGACCACGATCGAGTCGACGTTTGGGTCGCGCGAGAGAAGGCGCAGAGCCTGGCCGTAATGCTCCGAGGTTGCGGAGGCGATCATATCCACGGGGTTTCCTACACTCGCCTCCTCGGGCAACAGAGCGCGCAGCGCACCGGCCGTAGCCGGGTCCAGCTGCGAAACCCTGAGCCCGGCCGCCTCGCACGCGTCCGCGCACAGGATCCCCAGGCCTCCGGCGTTGGTCAGGATCGCGACCCGGTCGCCGCTGGGTAATGGTTGGTGCGCGAGCAAGCTCGCGACATCGAAGAGCTCCTCGAGCGTGTCGGTGCGGATCACTCCTGCCTGATGAAAGAGGGCGTCGACCGCGATGTCTTGGGCCACAATGCTGCCGGTGTGAGAGGCGGCCGCGCGTGCGCCGGCCCTCGAGCGGCCGCTCTTGACCGCGACGATCGGCTTGGTCCTGGCGACGCGCCGCGCGATGCGGGCGAACTTGCGCGGATTCCCGAAGGATTCGAGGTAGAGCAGGATGACGCCGGTAGCGTCGTCCTGCTCCCAGTATTGGAGCAGGTCGTTACCGGAGATGTCTGCCTTATTGCCGACCGACACGAAGCCCGACATGCCGAGGCCCAACTCCCGGGCGCGGTCTATGACCGCGATGCCAAGGGCGCCTGACTGCGACGCGAACGCCAGCCGGCCGCTGGGCGGCAGTTCGGGGGCGAACGTCGCGTTGAGACGAATCGCGGAGTCGGTATTGATGATGCCCATGCAGTTGGGGCCGATGATCCTCATGCCGCGCTTCAGCGCGATGTCGAGCAGGGCACGCTGTCGTTCGGCTCCCTCGTTTCCGGTCTCCGCGAAACCAGAAGTGATTACAAGAAGGGCCCGCACGCCCTTCTCCGCACATTCGTTCGCTGCGCGCAGGACTGCGGCGGCCGGTACAACAATTACCGCCAGGTCGACAGGGCCGGAGATGTCACCCACTGATGCGTAGGCGGGGACAGACTGAACCACAGGTGCGTTTGGGTTGACCGGAGAGACGGGACCCTCGAAGCCCGAATGCAGGAGGTTATGGAACAGCTCGCCGGAGATGGTGCCGCGCCGCCGTGAGGCGCCGATGACGGCAACCGATCGGGGCTTGAGAAAAGCCGCGACGGCTGCCGCCGCCGCGACCGCTTCCCGCCGCTCGAACGCATCTATGGCCTCCGCCGTCGGGGAGGTCGGGAACTCAGCGTGTTCCACGCCCACGGACACGGATCGATCCACCGGCAGCTCAAGGGATCGAACGACCTTGAGCATCTCTGCGTTGCCCGCCAGTATCTCCGCCTCGAAGACCTTGATGCCCGCCTCGTCGGCCGCTTCGGAGAGATGCTCGATCAGGATGCTGCCGACTCCCTTACCCTGTAGAGCGTCGTCTACCGCAACGGCGACTTCAGCCTTCCCCTCTGTGGAGGCGACGTAGGAGGCGAGCGCGACAATCTGAGGCTGCCCTCCCATCGCCGTCTCGGCAACGAGACCGAACGAGTCTCTGTAGTCGACCTCAACGAATCGACGGAGCTCGGCCGTCGAGGGACGGTGGATCCCATGGAAGCGCTTTCTCGCCGACTCGTCCGACAGCCGCGCGAACAGCTCGCTCACGTCGTAGATGTCGTCCGGCACGACGGGCCGGACGCGAATGATCGAGCCGTCGCGCAGCGCGATGTCTACAACCCGATGGCGGGGGTATCCGGAAGGAGCTGCTAGGGAGCTCAAGTCCTTACGTAGCCAGCCGACGACCGACGAGCGCGGCCCGGGAATGCCTCACGACCTGGTCGCTCACCGAGCCCATGAGCGTCCGCCGGAACGGCCCCAGACCGCGAGAGCCGACGGCGACGAGGTCGAACTGGCCGCTTTCGGCCTCTTTTAGCAGCTGCTCTGTCGGGCTGCCCACCGCAATGTGCGCCTCGGCCTCGAAACCCGCGTCACGCAGCCGCGTCGCCGCCCTGTTCGCGTACCTCTGTGCCCGGTCGTGCATCAGCTTCTCTACCTTCTGGTTCTGCTCGATAGCTTCTGGCAGGACGTAGGCCGCGCCCGCGACCGGAAAGAGCATGGGTGAGTGGGAGGGCGCGACCGACGCCACGGTGATCTCGGTGCGGGCGGGTTCGGCGAAGCGCGCCAGCGTGTTGATCGTGAAGTCGGCTCCCCAGGAGTCGTCGGCCCCAACCAGAACGCGCACCTTTTCGTTTCCAAGAGGGGCCTCGTGAACGATCAGAACCGACCACGGAGACGAGTGCAGCACGTAGGTGCTCACGCTTCCGAGCAGCCGGCTACCCAGCCAGCTCGTGCCGCCTGCGCCCATGACGACGAGGTCGTACCAATCGTTCTCCACGGCGCGCACGATCTCCTGGCCGGGATGTCCTTCCGCGATGTGGCCGCCCGCCTTGAACCCTGCCGATATCAGTTTCTCCACCGCCGCGTCGACAATCGCCAGCGTGTCATCGCGCCTAGCGGGCAGGGGGTCGAGCATTATCGGTATGTGCTCGGGCGCCGGTACACCGGCGTGTGTGACAGACATCACAGTTACGTCGATGCGGGCCTTGTCGCCGATTCTCTCGAGGAACTGGCCTGCTTCGATGGCCGGCTCGAAGCCGTCGGTAGCGTACAGAACTTTCATCTGTGTCTCCATTCAGTCACCGCTGAGGACACTCTACGAGCAACACTCTAGGAGCACAGCGGATCGTCGCTCAGGGCTGTTCGGCCCATCGAAGGGGGGCGGGACAGCCCTACTTGTACCTCTCGTTGAGAGGGATCCGGAGGTCACGCTGGAGCGAGACGAAGAATGACTCATTGGGCCCGGTTGGCTGCCGGGAGGCGAACATTGAGCCCCCAACCACCTCCTGGGTGGTTGCAGAGACAAAGTTGCGATGGGCCTCTACTAACCGTAGCCGTTGTCGCCAGCCCTCGGTTCAGGTGGTCCTCGGGACCACGCCGGGACCACGTGACTTGATCGCCCCTGGGGGGTCACCCTTCTGGGAGCTCCCGAACAGGCCATTCGGCCTAGCGGTGTGGTGTGATCAGGAACCCGGCCAGTAAGAGTCGCATCATCGATTACCTCCTCGATCGTTGGTAGGTCTTCACCTCCATCCAGCATGTGAATGGCCAAGCGATGCCTCCAGAGGATTTCATGGACTGATCCATGCGGCGATCTACGAGATCTCGAAGGACCCGAAGAAACCGGCGCCGTTCGACCCGAACCATTCATGGGCGCTGGAAGGGGTGCACATCGCCGAACATGCGGCTCACAGGCTCGGCAAGGCGATGGCGGGGCTCACGGCGGTCTTGCTCGCCGTTGCCGGCATGGCGCTGTTGGGGAACTCCTCGCTGCTGATGCCGGCGCGGTCTCTGGGAGCATCGCCGGGTTGCTCCTGAAGGGCCTGTACTTCCACCCCTGGCTTATGGTCGGAGTGCTGATCGACGCAGGCGTGCTGGGGGCGGCTGCCGCCGGCTGGCCCCCGACACTCGCCTGACGCTCTGTTTTCGACGAGGTGATCCCAGTGCGAACGGCTGTAGGGGTGGCGCCGACCGGCGATCCTCCACGACCTTCTCACATCAAGATGAACGGACACGACTTTCCACCGCCGGAGCCGTTTCCGCTTGCCGTGTGATTGGTTGTGCTTGAGTGACATGATGCGCAAACTTTTCGGCAAGCCCCGTCACCACCGCCACAGGCATCGCCTCCGCGGGTTCGGCTATTTCCGGCGTCTGGGTCCGGGACTGATCACGGGTGCTGCCGACGACGACCCGTCCGGGATCGGAACTTACTCTCAGGTCGGAGCTCAGTTCAGGTTCGGACTCCTGTGGACGGCGCTGTTCTCGCTTCCACTTGCCGCCGCGGTGCAGGAGCTCGCGGGTCGACTCGGGCTAGTTAGCGGAAAGGGTCTGGCGACTCTCATCCCCCACCGCTTCCCCCCGTTCGTCCTCTATGGCTCGGTCGCACTGGTCGCCTTCGCCAACACGTTCAACATTGCGGCCGACCTCCGTTCCATGGCAGCTTCGATACGTCTGGTCGCGCCGCTGCCTTTGATCCCCCTGACCATCGTCATCGCCCTTGTGCTGCTGCTTGTCGAGGTATTCGTCAGTTATCATCGTTACTCGCGAGTACTTCGGTGGCTCTGCCTTTCGCTGATAGCGTACGTCGCCGTCGTAATCGCCGTCGACGTCGACTGGCTCGATGTCCTCGCGGCATTGGCGGTGCCACGATTCCATCTCGGCCGCGCCACGATGGCGGCGCTTATCGCAATCTTCGGGACGACCATCTCGCCCTACCTGATTCTTCTGGCAAGCGGGCGAAGAGGTCGAGGAGAAGCGAGAACATCCCGGCGAGCCCGTCGACCGGGAGCACATCCGCGCGATGCGGGTAGACGTCATCTCGGGGATGTTCTCAGCGGTCGTGGTGATGGGCGCAATCATGGTCGCTGCCTCGGCGACCCTCGGGGCCGCGGGCATCAACAACGTGCAGACCGCAGATCAGGCGGCGCGCGCTCTGCGTCCCGTGGCTGGGACTTCGCCGGCCTGCTGTTCGCGGCTGGGATCGTCGGGACGGGTGCCTTGGCCGTGCCTGTGCTCGCGGGATCTACCGGCTACGCTCTCTCAGAGGCGTTGGGCTGGAACGAAAGTCTCTCGCGCAAACTGCGTGAGGCGCCGGGTTTCTACGGGCTGATAGCAGCCTCGGTGATCGGAGCCTTCGTGCTTGGCCTGGTCGGCGTCGATTCCGAGGCCTTTTTTTCGCCGCGATCCTCAACGGCCTCGTCGCGCCACCTTTAATCCTCCTCATGTGGCTGCTTGGCAGATCCGATGAGGTGGAAGGGCATCGAAGCGGACGCCTGTCCGCCACTCTGGGCTTCGCCGCATTCGTTGTTATGGCCGGTGCTCCTGTCGCTTATCTCCTGCTCTAGCAAGACTCCACCCTTCGATGGCACAGGCGGATGCTCGAACCTATGACAGAGATGACTACCAGTGCCGTGGAGTTGATCATCTCAGGACCCTCCTGGTCTATGTGGGAGATGCCCTTTGGAAGTTTACGAATCAGCTCCAGGAGGCCCGGGTCCAGCGCTCGGTGGGGCGGAGCGGGGGATTTGTGTGATCTGGAGCGGTTTGGTGCCCCTGGGACCCTCGAGGTTTGGCTCCGTCATCGGGCAGGGTGGCCCAGCGAAGCACGTCCAATCGGCCCTGACGAATCGAGAAGCGCGCCCGTAGCTTGTTTCTCAAACGAGAAGAGGGCGCTGATCTTGGATCAGCACTTCGACTAGTGCAGATGCGAACGGTGGCGAGAGTCGGCGAATCGTTTGTCAACGACATCAGGATGACGTGGTACGGACGTCCGATCCTCAACGTCATTGACGCATTTGCGGGTGGGCACGGGATAACGAAGGTCGGACGGTCGGCCACCGTAGGTGATGAGATCGATCAGGGCGCCAACCTGTTCTTGTGGGCAGAAGCGGTCTTCGTTCCTTCGGCCTTTCGGAGCGGCAGCTCTGCCCGGACAGACCAGCTCGCGTCGGATCAGATCCGGCTAACAGTGCCGTTCGGTTCGAGTCATGACGAGGCTACTGTTCATTTTGCGAATGGTCACCCAAGCCGTTTCTCAGCGCGTCGTCACAAGGGGGTCGGAACCTCGAAAATCTGGTGGCACGTCGACTACTCCGATTGGTATCTGAGCGAGGAGATTTGGGTGCCCCGGCACCTCGAAGTGAAGTGGGAGGACGAGCCGCGACCATGGCTGAGTCTCGAAGTTGACGGGTTTGCTGCCAACGTAGAAGTTGACCGGCGGCTCCAGGAAGTGGCGGCCTTGATCCAACGGGCCCGCGTCGGCTCGAGTCATCCACCTGGGATTCATCATCGGAACGGGGCCTGACCCCGCACCTCGTGGTGAACTGTCGCGCCTGAACTGCTCGGTGGATAACATCTCCTCACTGAGCAGAGACCCGAATGACTCCACCCCGGCGTTCTGCCACGGCGAGCCGGTCGCT
Source organism: Actinomycetota bacterium (assembly GCA_035646635.1). Classification (GTDB taxonomy): domain Bacteria; phylum Actinomycetota; class CADDZG01; order CADDZG01; family WHSQ01; genus JACDAL01. Next base: position 9,937 of record DASRPA010000299.1, read on the forward strand.
CGATGTAGGGGTAGCCGTATCGTGAACCTCGTGGGGTTGCAGAGACGGCCCGGAGAGTACATACTAGAGAACATGAATCAGGTACAAGCGACAATCGCCCACCACGACTTCGTTCTTGAGAGCCGGGCAATCGAGCGCACGGTGGGCCGCGTGCTTCCCGAACCACTGACGGACCATTTCGTAGTTGTGGGGGGTCGCCGCTATCCGCCGAAGCAGGTGATAAGCCTCGTCACTGGGCTTGATCGGGCAGACTTCACCACCCATCACGCTCGCCGCGTTCTCAGGCGTCTGGGTTTCGTGGTCGGTCGGCGAAGCGACACGGACCAAGCTCGACAGGTCAGTGCGTCACGTGGCCGAGGGCCGCACAAAGGTCATGAGGCCGACCTGCTCCGGACTCATGCCGGCCAGTGGGTGGCGCAACGAGGACTGGAAGTGCTTGTCGCGGCCGACACCCCGCAGGAGGTGTTGAGCTGGCTCGAGAGACACGATGAGCGGGCCGATGCCATGTTCCTCGTCCCGGCTGAAGAGTGGCAGGCGGAAGGTATCAGCCCCCATTGAGGTTCGCGTTCAAGGAGCTGCCGGGCACAAGCGAAGACTTCGTGCGTCCGGTCGTCCCCGTGGTAGTGGAGGGGCTTCCCCGCGCTCCACAGCTTTGTCTTCTTGACACCGGCTCCCTACAAAATCGTTTCGGTCTCTGGGTGGCGCAAGCTGCCGGAATCGATCTCGAATTCGCGCCCGCGCAAACTCTTGCGCTCGGCGGATTTCAGACCATCGCGCGCACTGTGCCCGTGCGGTTGGCAGTGGGGGATGCGGCTTGGGAAGCCCCGGTCTCGTTCTGCGATCCGTGGCCCCTGAGCTTTCACCTGCTCGGCCAAGAGGGCTTCTTCCGCTGGTTCAGAGTAACTATCAGGGCGGCCCGGTACACGATGGATCTCGTACTCGAGCAGAAATGAGAAGCATCCTCGACCTTCCGGAGAATCGTCTCCCGTCAAGCTCGGCGTCGCGGGTAGTCAAGCTATCCCTTCCTCGATAGCTGAGTCCCTAGCACAACCTGTCCTGCCACGATGATCGAAGACGAGATGAACTCCTCTCTCTAGGATGCTGTGACGTTCGAGGCTCGGGAACAGTTTCTACGAAGTCTTGGGCGGCTCCCGGCCAATCCGAATATCCACCACCCCGCAGGAAAGTCCGAACGTATATCAGTTTGGTTCAGGTTGCGACAGCGCCTCGTAACCGAAGTCACGCAGCAGAGAAGCAATGACCCTGTTGCCCTTGGCGGACGGACGAATCCCATCGTTGGCGAGCAATCCCTTCTTGAACGGAAACTGGCCGCCGTCTGAACCGTTGAAGGCACGATAGACATCCGCACAGGGAATGTCCATCTTGCGGGCCACTGTGCATCGGTGGCTGTTGGCTTCCTCTAGATAGGAGGCAAAAACCTGCAACGCATGAGGATCCAGGTTTGACGCGGACGGGTTACCGGGCAGTTCGCTGTAATCGTTGGTCATGATAAGGATGCTGCCGCCCGTGGTCAAGCGACGAAGCTCGCTGAGTATGAGCAGCCAGTTCCTTTTCAGTTTCCGGAGGCCGTCGCGAAAGCACTTCTCATTGTCTCGGCCTCCACAGGACTCGCCCACGAATTCGTCTAGAGGTATCCCTATGTCATTGAACCCGATCGTCACGGTGACGATCTCGGCCTTCTCGACGGCTTTCCTGAACCGCTCGTTCTTCCTCAGGGCACGACTCAGATCTCCGCTGGCGATCCCGTCCCTGGCAAGGTTGTGGACCCTGACCGAAACGCCAGCATCGGCTTCGATGAACCGAGCGTATCCAGATACGTAGCTCTCTACACCGCCTGATCCGGCCGGGACCGAATCACCCAGGGCAACGTAATCCCAGGTAGGTCTTGATTCTTGGCACGCTCCCAGAAGAACCGCCAAAACTAGGGCAGAGAGCAGGAGTGCCTTGCGGGCCTCGAGTGCAGATTTGAGTGGCCGCTGTCGACCGTTACGACTGTGCCCATGAGCAGCTCCCTCAATCGTGCCTGCCTCGGAGACCGGACCTTCCCTTCCGAGCATCGGGATCCATGCCCCAGCCATCCTAGACCGCACACCAGGCAGCTCAAGTTTCGTCCGGAGAGCCGACGCGTTGAAACGCTCTAATTACCGACCTCTACTTCATCCAGAACTGGTCGCTGTCGAACGACCTGTGGATTCTGTGGGCGACGTTGCGGCCCGTATTCAGCACCGAGGGAACGCACTCGCTCTGAAAGTGTGGATGTCGATAAAGTATTTCGGCGTCGGAGCCTTCAGACAAGCGGTGGAAACATCAATGCAGCTCGCCCCCCTGCCAAAGACGAATTGAGGAGAACGACGTCTTCGAGCTGATGGCGCCCGCCTCCCTCGGCGTGGTCTGTTTCAGGCGCCGCTTCCCAGGCATGGATGAAGACGTCGCCGAAGTGATGAATGCCTCGCTCACCGAGGGGCTGCTCGCAAGCGGCACCGGGATGATCTCCTCCACGAGGCTACGGGGCCGCTACGCGCTGCGCATGTGCATCCTCAACTACTCGAGCACCGAGGCGGAGGTGTCCTCGGTTCTCGAGTGGCTGGAGCAAGCTACCCCGATTAATTCTTCGGCAATCCAGAAGTCGGTCGCGTCATTCGACCGGCATCCGAGCATCCTGCGAACCAGCGCGGCGGAATCGGCGGTAGAGACGGCCACCGCCCGAGAGGTTCCCCTCTTTCGTTCGCTCTCGGATACGGAGCTTGCTGCGGCAATCGTGGGAGCGAGGGAAACAAGAATCGGCCCCGGTGAGGTTGTGCTGAGGCGATGGGACTACGGGCGCGACTTCTACGTCGTCGTCGAAGGGACGCTTCAGGTTCATGTGAACGAGGAGTTGGTGAGAGAGCTCGAGCCGGGCGACTTCTTCGG
>DASRPA010000300.1:0-17226 GCA_035646635.1 Actinomycetota bacterium
GATCAGATGTCCTCGGTCCGCGTTTGACCACCGAATTCGGGGGTCAGATGTCCTCGGTCCGCGTTTGACCACCGCGCTCGGGCCGACTCACCAGCGACGGACCAACCTGCATGGCGCCGGGCGCTGGTAGTTTCGGCGCCATGGCCCTGCTCGATGAGCTCCTCGACTGCGCCACCCGGCTCGAGCCCCTGACCGACGACGAGGTGAGGCGCCTCGCGACCCTCGGCAAAGAGGCCCCCGAGGCCCTGCACGCGGGGGCCGCGGCGGTCCGCGACGACGTCTTTGGCCCCCGGATCACGTATTCGAAGAAGGTCTTCATCCCCCTGACGAAGCTGTGCCGCGACTCGTGCGGCTACTGCACCTTCGCCCGGCCCCCGAGCCCCGACGAGAGCGCCTACCTGTCCCTGGACGAAGTGCTCGCAATCGCCTCAGCAGGCCAGGCCGCGGGCTGCAAGGAGGCGCTGTTCACGCTCGGTGACAAGCCGGAACGCAAGTGGGCGCAGGCCCGCGACGAGCTGGCGTCCCTGGGCCACGAAACCACTGTCTCCTACCTGGCCGCCGCCTGCCGCGTGGTGCTCGAGGAGACTTCGCTGCTGCCCCACGCCAACCCCGGAGCGATGACCGAGGAGGAGATCGAGCTTCTGCGGGGAGTATCGGTGAGCCAGGGAATGATGCTCGAAACGGTCTCCGAGACTTTGCTGCGCAGGGGCGGCGCCCACTTCGGGGCCCCCGACAAGAAGCCCGCGGTTAGACTCGAGACGCTCGAGGCGGCCGGCCGGGCCCGCGTGCCGTTCACGACCGGCATCCTCATCGGGATCGGGGAGTCACCCGAGGACAGGGTCGAGGCCCTGCTGGCGATCCGCGCCGCGCACGAGCGGCACGGTCACATACACGAGGTCATCGTGCAGAACTTCCGGGCCAAGTCGTCCACTCCTATGGAGGTATGGCCCGAGCCGACCGCGGCCGACATGCGCACCGCGATCGCCCTCGCCCGCCTGATCCTGCCCCCCGAGGTCGTGATCCAGGCCCCTCCAAACCTCGCTCCACGGGAATACGGGACCTATCTGGATGCGGGGCTGTCGGACTGGGGCGGCGTGTCGCCGGTAACCCAGGACCACGTCAATCCCGAGGCGCCGTGGCCGCAGCTCGACGAGCTGCGAGCGGTTACCGAGGAGCGCGGTTTCTTGCTGCTTCAGCGAACCGCCGTGCACCCCCGCTACTGCGCCACACCGGGCGCGCTCGAGCGCTGGGTCGAGAAAGGGCTCAGATCTCGCCTGCTGGATGCCGTCGATGCGGAGGGATATCGCAGAGAGGAAGGCGACGGCGTGTGGTACTCGGGGGGCGAGGCGGCTCCTCCTGAGGAGGCCAAGATCGCCCTCGAGCAGGCCCATGCGCATGCGTGGGCCGTGCCCGGGAGGCTCATCCGGGGTTCCCTCAGCCGCGCTCTCGACCGTGCCGCGGAGGGCGAGACCCTCTCGGAGGAGGAGATATGTCTGCTGTTCTCGGCGCGCGGGGCCGAGACCGAGCGCCTCTACTCCGTCGCCGACGAGCTCCGCAAAGAGGCGGTCGGAGACGATGTCACCTACGTCGTCAATCGCAACATCAACTACACGAACATGTGTTACTTCCGATGCGGGTTCTGCGCTTTCTCCAAGGGACCGCGCTCGCTGAACCTGCGCGGTGAGCCCTATCTGCTGACCCCCGAGGAGGTCGCCTCACGAGCGCGTGAGGCGTGGGACAAGGGGGCAACCGAAGTCTGCATGCAGGGGGGCATCCACCACTCTTTCAACAGCACCCACTACCTAGACTACCTGCGGGCGGTCAAAGAGGAAGTGCCGGACGTGCACGTGCACGCGTTCACCGCGCTCGAGGTCTTCCAAGGAGCCGCCGCCTCGAACCTGCCGGTGCACGAGTTCTTGGCGCAGTTGCGGGATGCCGGGCTCAAGACGCTGCCGGGCACCGCCGCCGAGATCCTGGACGACGACATCCGAGCCCTGATCTGTCCCGACAAGATAACGACCTCCGAGTGGTGCGAGGTCCATCGCGCCGCACACGCTTTGGGGCTGCGCTCTAACGCGACGATCATGTTCGGGACCGTGGAGGGGCCGCGCAACTGGGCCCGCCATCTCGAGGTCGTAAGGCGTCTGCACGTCGAGCTAAAGAGCGCTGGGCCGGGCCTGTTCGAGTTCGTCCCGCTTCCCTTCGTGCACATGGCGGCACCCATCTATCTCAAGGGCAAGGCACGGCGGGGCCCGACCTTCGAAGAGGCACTCAAGATGCATGCGGTGGCCCGGATCGCGCTTCATGGGTTCATTCCCAACATTCAGGTTTCCTGGGTCAAGATGGGCGTTGAAGGCTCGAAACTGGCGCTCCAGGCCGGCTGCAATGATCTCGGCGGCACACTCATGAACGAGAACATCTCGCGGGCGGCAGGTGCTTCTCACGGGCAAGGCCTCGAGGCCGAAGAGATGGAGGCGCTGGTGCGATCCATCGGGAGGACGCCTCGTCGTCGCACCACTCTGTACGAGGCCGTCTCCTGCTAACGCAGCTGTTCTCTCGCAGGACCGGGGCGATCAGGGCATGAAAACAACATCGTTGGGGGCCGAGGAAGGCTTCCGGCGAGGTCCTTCCGCCGAAACGGAGGCCCTCGCTGTGCTTGCCATCGTGGTCACTCATCGCGGCCGGCGATGGATCAGGGAGTGCCTTGCCGCGCTCGCGAACCAGTCCTACGAGCTGATGGACATCCTTGTGGTCGACGACGCGTCCCCAGATCATCGCTCCGAGCCGGTTCTGAAGAGGATCGTCAAGCGTCATTGCCGCCGCCGCAGATGGGGATATCTGAGAACCGCTCGTCCGCTTGGTTTCGGCGGTGCCATCAATTGGGCGTTGTCGCGCGTCAGAACCGACGCCGAGCTTCTCCTCTTCGTGCACGACGACGCCGCGCTCGAGCCCGGCGCGGTGGCATCCATGGTCCGCCGTATCGCCGCCGATCCCGCCACCGCCATTCTGGGGCCGAAGATAGTGGGCTGGAACGACCCATCGCGCCTGGAAGAGGTAGGGATGGCCGTCGACCGTTTCGGCTACCCCTACAAGGGGCTCGAGCGCGGAGAGATCGACGTCGGCCAGCACGACCATCCCTCCGAGGTCTTCTTCGTGACCTCGACGTGCATGCTCGTGCGCCATGAGGTGTTCAAGACGCTGGGGGGCTGGGACGCACGTATGCGGGCCTTCTCGGAGGACCTCGACTTGTGCTGGCGGGCGCGTGTGGCAGGACATTCCGTGCGCGTCGAGCCCCATGCCGCGGCCCGCCACGCCATCGCCCTGGCCACGGGTCAGCGCCGTTCCCCCTTCACGCCGGCTCGCTACTACATAAGGCGCAACCGGCTCCGCTCCATTGCCAAGAGCGCATCGGGGCTGCGCTTGGTGTGGCTGGTGCCTCAATTCGTAGTTCTTGCGGTGGCGGAAATGGTTGCTTTCGTCGTCCTTCGCCAGTACGGAGAGATCGTCAATATCGCGCGCGCGCTGGGGTGGAACCTTCTGCGGTTGCCGCAGACTTGGCTCGCCCGAGTCAAGGTGCAGAGGGGGCGCGAGATCGCCGATCGCAGCCTCAATCGGCTTACCGTCAAGGAGACCACCCGCGTGCGGGCGTATATCTCCCACCAGGCTGAGCGGCTGGAGGAGGCGTGGGGGCGCAGAGCCGAGCTGCTCGGTAGAAGGACGAACCAGGTCCGCGCGGTTAGAACGCGAGTGTCGCAACCTACGAGCGTCGTTGCGTGCGCCCTCGTGCTCCTCCTGATGATCGGATGGAGGAACGTGCTGTGGACCGAGCCCTCTCACGTCGGCCAGCTGCTTCCGTTCCCCAACGATCCCGGCGCCGCCTTCGGGACCTACTTCACCCTGTGGCGAGAGTCGGGGTTCGGAGCGCCGTGGCCTGCCTCGCCCGCCTTTTTGTTGCTGGGGTTGTTTCCGCTCGCCTTGGGAGCCACCAGCCTCGCCTTCAAGGCAATGCTCGCCGCGTTCGCAGGTCTCGCCTTCGTGGGCGCCTACCGGCTCATGAGCGAGCTGGCCGGGCGGCCCGCTCGGTGGGTGGCGGGATCCTTCTATCTGCTGGGCGGAGTGGGCTACGCCGGCATCCGCACCGGTGACCTCGGTGCACTGCTTCTGGGTGTGGTGGCGCCGTTCGCGCTGCATGCCCTGCTGCGGCTCACCGGCTGGCTGCGGCCTCCGGGCCACGATCCGGGAGCGGAGCTGGCGCGACTGGCGCTGAGCGCCGCCATCGGGGCGTCGCTGGTGCCGTGGTCGCTGTTCCTGTGGCTCGGCGCCGGGGTTCTGCTGGCACTCGGCAGAGGTTTTACGGCGGCCCGGTGGCCGTGGCGCGAGGTGGTGGGCGTGTGCGTGAGTGTGACGTTGGCGTGGGCGCTGCTGTTGCCCTGGAGCCTGGGATGGTTCTCGGGCGAGCCTTCCGAGCAGATCGCCTACGGCGGCGCCCTCGACTTGGCCCTGGGTCGTGTCCCCGAGATGCCGGTGGCCATGGCTCTGGCTCCCGTCCTCCTCGGGGGCTTGGCGGCCGCGCTTGCAGCGGGTCCCCGGCGCCGCCTAGCACTGGCACTGTGGCTGCTCGTGGGTGGAGCGACCCTGTTTACCGGCGCCGCGAGCCGAGCCCTTCCCCTGGCTCCCAGCGCCGTGCAAGCGGCCGTCCTGCCGTGGCTCTGCCTGGCGTTGCTGGCAGGCCTCGCCGTCGGGGCAGTCGTGCTCGATCTCCCCCAGCGCCGCCTGGGCCCGCTGCAACCGGCGGCCTTTGGCGCGCTCGCAGTGGCCGGGGTCCTCTTCGCATCCGGGCTGGGCCCGGCACTGTGGAGGGGCGAGTGGATGCCGGGCCTCGGCGGCCCCGCCGCGGGCTCCGCCACCATCACGCAGGTCACCGCCGCGATCGGCGGCGAGGCCCGGACCCAAGGCGGCTCCAGGGTGCTGTGGGTAGGCAAAGAGTGGTTCGGGGACGATCAAGATCCGTTCGCCCCGCAGACCGGCTACGAGTTGACCGGCCTCGAGGGCAAGCGACTCCCCGACATCCTTGGTGGCTTCGATGCGCGTGGCCACGAGGCTCTCAGTGGGGCGATCTCTGCGATCGAGCAGGGGGCGACCGACCGCGGCGGGGGATGGCTGGGCGGATTCGATGTCGGTTTCGTCGTACTTCCGGACGATGATCAGCAGAGGGCAGCGTGGCTGTCGCAGCGGGACCTTGCGGTGGCCCGGGAGGGGGCCGGTTACCTCGTCCTCGAGAACCGGGCCCCGGTGGTTCGCGCGGGTGTCGCCGAAGAGCTGCCGGCGGCTGCCGGAAACCCTGCTGCCCTGAGCCGGCCACAAGAGGCAGGAGAATTGCGCCGAGGCACCGGCGAGAGCTGGTCCGTCGCCCGGACGCCGGACCCCGGGACGCTGTTCGTGGCCGAGACGGCCGATGACGGGTGGTTCGCCTCCGTCGGGGAGCGCTCCCTGGAGCGCCGGCGCTCCGCCTGGGGCAACGCATTCCTGGTGCCCGAAGGCGGGACCGCCCGTCTGGAGCTGAGCTTCGAACGTCCTCCCGGTTATCTGCTGTGGCTCATCGGGCTCGGGTTTCTGTGGCTTGCAACCTTCGGGGCGGCGACCGTGAGAAGGGCTTCTGAAACGACAGGAGGCAGGCATAGGGCAGGCAGGCGCCGATGACCGAGCGCGTGCGAGAGGCGACGCTGGCCCTGGTGGCGATAGTGCTGTTGGCCGGGGCGGTGGCACTCGATCTCGGGAGCGGCGCAGCTCGCCAAGGTTCTGTTCCCGAGGCCGCGGCTCCGTTCGTCGGCCGTGCCCTGTTCTGCTCCGCACTGTTGGACCAGGGGGGTGCCTCGGGTCGAGCGACGGTGTCCTCCGGGCTCGGGCGGGGAGGCCTCGCCGTGGAGCCGGCGCCTGCCACGCCGCCGGCGGCCGACGAGCGGGTGTGGTCGGGGCCGATGCGCACACGCCCGCAGGCCGTGGAAGGTCGCGGCGCGCCGGCCTATGCGGGTTTATCCCTTCAACTGTCGAGCTCCAAGGAGCGCGGTAGCGCCGCAGCCCGCTGCTCGCCGGAAGCGTCGTCCCACTGGTACTTCGCCGCCGGCACCACCGCCATAGGGCACGACGAGCGCCTTCTACTCCACAATCCCTTTCCCGAGGAGGCGGTCGTGAGGATCACTCTGTTCACTCAGGTCTCCGACATCGTCAAGTCCGGGCTCTCCGACGTCGCCGTCCCCGCGGGCGGAACCCAGGAGGTGAGGCTCAATCGCGTCGTCGTACCGCGCTCGCTGCTGGGGGCCGAGGTGTCGGCGGTGCGGGGTCGAGTCGTCGCGTGGAAGTCGGTGATCGCGCGGCCTCGGGAAGGTGCACGCGGGCTGAGTTTCTCCCTCGGAGCCACCGAGGCGGCTTCGAGGTGGTTTCTTGCTCACGGTCTAATCGGGCCGGGCGTCAAAGAGTCGATTTCGGTTCTGAACCCATCCGACAGAGAGCTGACCGTTACCGTGTCGCTGGCGGCGAGCGACCGGGCGGCACAGCCGGCGGGGCTCATGGACGTGTCGGTCCCCCCTCGCTCGGCGCGGCGTCTCACGCTCGGCAAAGGGACTCTCCCCGGCTCGGCGAAAAAGCCGGTGGGGGTCAGCGCAACGGTGGTATCGACCAACGGGGTCGAGTTCATAGCCGAGCGCGAGGTGTCCTATGGGCGCGACCTCGGCGAGGGAGTGACGGCCGAGCTGGGGGCCGCGACCCCGGCGCGCTCGTGGTTGTTGACTCCACCGGGCCCGGAATCCGAAAGCGACTCGTTAGCGATCCTAAACCCCACTGCCCGTGACGGACGCGTAGATGTTCTTCTGCGCAGCGAGCGGGGCGCAGGACAGCCGGCATCCCTGCAGGGGCTGAGGATCGGGGCGGGGTTGCGGCTCGAGGTCCCCCTGAGCCGCTGGACCTCGTCGGGCCCCCCCGTGGTCGCGCTGGTGTCCTCGGATGTCGCGATGGTGGCCGAGCGCTATGCCTACTCTCGGCGGGTCCACGACTGGGCCGACGTCCAGGGCTTCCCCCTCCCAGGCGGTTAACCCACCTTAGGCCCCGACTCGCCACTCCAGCCGCCCCCGCAGCAAGGTGGTGGCAAATAGGCTCAATGTCCACGTCCGCGTTTGCCCACGGTTTTCTGTGGGCAGATGTCCACGGTCCGCTTTGACCACCGCGGCCGGCTGCCCTACGCTGTGACCGCCTCTGGTGGTCGATTGGGAACGGTTCCCGTTTAAACCACCGTGTCGTCGCAGCCGGCGGCCCCCTAGCGCCGGGCCGCCCCCGCGTGGGCGCGGGCCGAGGCAGCCTCGATGAGAGCGTCGAACAGGCGCCTCTGGACCGGGTGGCTGGAGATCATCGCCTCGGGATGCCACTGGACCCCCAGGACCCAGGAATAGTCGGAAGACACGACCGCCTCCAACACCCCGTCCTCGGCCCAGGCGATCTCCTCGAGCCCGTCGGCGGCGCCGTCCAGGCCCTGGTGGTGGTGAGAGTTGACACCCGGCCTGGTCGAGCCCAGCATCCCGGCGAGGTCCGCGCCCGCAGCGATTCTGACGCCGTGGGCGATCTCTGACCGAGGCCGGTCGGGATGATGCGGGAGGCGGTCGGGCCGGTCGGCGAGATGCTGGTCGAGGCGCCCGCCCAAGAAGACGTTCAGCAGCTGCGCCCCGCGGCAGATGGCCAGAACGGGTAGGTCCCGCTCGAGAGCGGCCCCCAGCAGCCCGAGCTCGAAACGATCCCGCAGGCTGCTGATGTTTTGAGTGCGGGCATGGCGTTTCTGGGCGTAGAGGGCCGGATCGACATCCCCCCCGCCGGTGAGGATGAGGCCCGAGACGCCGTGGAGATGCGAGGGGTCTTCGGGCTCGAGACCCTCGAACAAGAGAACTTCGGGGGGGACGGCCTCGTCCGAGCGCGAAGCCGTGAACGGCGACAGCACCACCGGGACGCCGTGGCTGAGACGCACCGCCTCCACGTAGGGGCCGGGGAAGCGTCCGACGTCTTCGTTCATGACCTTGCCGGAGGTGATGGCTATGCGCCGGGGCGTCGTCGTGTTATCCAGGTCGCTCATCGCTGTTATCCACATCCCTCTGCTTCGGAGAAGCGCATGACCGATGCTATGCGGTTCGAGACGGCCGCCATCCACGCAGGTCAGGAGCCCGATGAGGCCACCGGAGCCGCGGTCGTGCCCATCTACCAGACCTCCACCTACGTCCAGGAGGCCGTCGGGCGGCATCGGGGCTACGAGTATTCGCGCACTGACAACCCGACGCGGCGAGCCGTGGAGACCTGCCTTGCGGCGCTCGAGGGGGCTCGTTTTGCCCTCGCCTTCGCCTCGGGCATGGCGGCAATCGCGACTTTGGCGCTGGCTCTCGGCGAGCGGCGCAAGGTGGTAATCCCGGACGACGGTTACGGGGGCACCTACCGGCTCTTCGACAAGGTGCTGGCCGAGTTCGGCGTGCCCTACGAGATGGCGGATATGAGCGATGAGACGGCGCTCGCCAAGGCTCTTGGCGACGGCGCCGGGCTGGTGCTGGCCGAGTCCCCCACCAACCCGCTGGTTCGAGTTCTGGATCTCAGGATGATTGCGGCCCGCGCCCACGAGGCCGGTGCCCTATTCGTCGTGGACAACACCTTCGCGACACCTTTCTTGCAGCGACCGCTTGAGCTCGGCGCCGACGCGGTCGTCTACTCGGCCACGAAGTACCTCGGCGGCCACTCCGACCTGGTCATGGGCGCGGTGACGACCTCGGACGAGTCCCTCGCCGAACGCCTCAAGTTTCTCCAGAACGCGGTCGGGGCGGTCCCGGGCCCGTTCGACTCGTGGCTGTTGCTGCGCGGCCTCAAGACGCTGGCCGTGCGGATGCGCGCCCATTGCGCCGGGGCGGCCGCAGTCGCCCACTGGCTCACACAGCACCCCGAGGTCACAGAGGTTCGCTATCCGGGCCTCGAAGCCGATCCCGGCCACACGCTCGCCGCCGCCCAGATGAACGCTTCGGGCACACCCCTCTACGGGGGCATGGTGTCGGTCGGGCTGGCCTCGGAGAGCCGCGCGCTCCGGGTCTGCGAGCGCACCCGGCTGTTCTTCTTGGGCGAGTCCTTGGGCGGAGTCGAGTCACTCATCGAGCACCCGGCCCGCATGACCCATGCGAGCCTCGAGGGCTCGGGGGTCGAGCTTTCCCCGGGACTTCTGCGGCTCTCGGTCGGCATCGAGCATCCCGACGACCTCATCGCAGACCTGAAGCAAGCCCTGACGGCGTAGCCCATCGCCGAGTGGTGGTGAGGTGACCATATAGAGCACTTGACCACCACTCGGCCCCGGTCCGGCCCCTCAGCCCGCCGCTTGGTGGGCGAGGAAGTCGAGGAGGTCGGCCCGAGTAAGCACACCCACCGGAGCAGTTCCGTCCACTACCACTACGGCCTCCGCACCGCGCGACAGGTCGGCGAACATCGCCTCCACCCCGGCCGCGGATTCGAGCACCGGCAGGGGAGGGTCCATGACCTCTGAGACCTCGCGCTCGACCGCGGTCGGGTCACGGAAGAGACGATCGAGCAAGCTGCGCTCCCTGATCGAGCCGATAATCTCTGAGATGTCCTCGGCGGCCGAGTCTGCGGCCACCGGAAGCTGAGAGATCCCGAAGCTCTGGAACATCTCTATGGCGCGGCCGACTCCATCGTGGGCGCCGATCACCACCAGGTCCGGGACGTGCGGCTCGAGGCGACGCTTGCGAGCCAGAACCTGACCGATCCGAGCCTGCGTTCCGGGGGGCTCGATGAAGCCGTTCTGAAGCATCCAGGCGTCGTTGTAGAGCTTTGACAGGTAGTTACGTCCGGTGTCGGGGAGGATCACCACCACGACGTCGGTGGGGGAGAGCCCCTTCGCGACGGAGAGGGCGGCGAACACGGCGCTGCCACACGATTCGCCCACCAGAAGTCCTTCCTCCCGGGTGATCCTGCGGGCGGTGAGAAGCGAGTCGCGGTCAGAGACCGTCACCCAGTGGTCGACGACCGAGGGGTCGAAGCTCTCGGGCCAGAAGTCCTCCCCGATACCTTCCGTCAGATAGGGGTGGGCGGTCTCGCCCGTGTACAGCGAACCCTCGGGGTCCGCGCCCACGACCACGACGGCGTCGTTGCGCTCCTTGAGGTAGCGGGCGACTCCGGTGATCGTCCCGCCCGTGCCCACGCCTGCGACGAAGTGGGTGACGCGGCCCTCGGTCTGCTCCCAGATCTCCGGCCCCGTGGTCTCGTAGTGCGTCCTGGGGTTCTCCTGATTGACGTACTGGTTCGGCTGGAAGGCGCCGGGGATCTCCCCGGCAAGACGGTCGGCAACCCGGTAGTAGGACTGCGGGGACTCGGGAGGAACGGAGGTGGGGGCTATGACGACCTCGGCCCCGTAGGCCCTCAGCAGAGTGATCTTCTCCTGGCTCATCTTGTCGGGCATCGTGAAGATGCAGCGATAGCCCTTGAGCGAGGCGGCGATGGCGAGGCCGACTCCCGTGTTGCCTGAGGTGGGTTCGACAATGGTGCCCCCCGGTCGCAGCAGCCCGGCCTGTTCGGCCGACTCGATCATTCGGATCCCGATGCGATCCTTCACGCTGCCCCCGGGGTTCAGCAGCTCGACCTTGGCGAGAAGCTCCGGGGACAGGCCGCGGCCGACGTGCGCCAGGCGCAGCAATGGCGTGTTGCCCACCAAATCCAGCAACGACTCGTAAATCGCCGACTTGTGGATAGCCGGCCTGTCTAAGTTCACGCGACCATGGTAAGGGCGCTTCAGGGTCGCCCTTCAGACGCCGATTATGTGCCTGCAACCGGTTGAGGCTTTCGAGCGTCTCATCCACATACTGCGACTACCGTGCGGCGGATCGGTTACCTTGCCAGGCCGCCCGTCGGCGCGTTGGAGCGGGTCGCTCCTGGAAGCGGCGGATAAGGAGCGAAATGCCTATAGCATCGGCGTTTCGCCTGGAGGGGAAGAAGGGGTCAGTGCTGGCACGAGAGGCAGTCGAAGTCATCCCGCGGGAGGACGCGCGTCCCGCGACCGGATCGACATGGAAAAAAGTGGCTGCGGCTTTCGCGGTGCTGGTGCTGCTCGCGGCGCTCGCGGCCGGAGGCGCGGCCTGGGCGACTCAGGACTACGCGGACAAGTACGAGGGCCGGTTGCTTCCCGGAACGACGATCGCGGGAGTCGATGTCTCCGGCATGACTTCCAAGGAGGCGCTGGCATCGGTCAAGGCGTCCATCCGCCCGGAGCTCACTCGCAAGGTTGCCGTGACATGGGGCGACCGCCGCTGGACGACCACGCCCCAGGAGCTCGGCGCCCGAAGCGACGCCCGGCGCGCAGTCCGAGCCGCAGTCGCGGCCAGCGGTCAGGTCACGTTCATGGAGAAGGCGCGCATGCGCTGGCTCGGCGAGCGATTGAGCTTCAGGGACCAGGTTGCCATCACGCACCCTCGCAAGGGAATCAAGGGGTTCGTCTCGGGCATAGCCCAGGGCCTGTTCGAGAAGCCCGAGGACGCCGCCCTCGACTACTCCAGTGGTTGGGTGAACATCGTTCCCGGCGACAAGGGCCGCCGAGTGGAACGCAAAGAGGCGCGTGCCGCCCTCTCCGGAGCGCTGCTGAAGAACCGGGGCACGGTCCCGTTGCCGGTCACGATCCTCGAGCCCGAGGTCACCGCCGCGGCCTACGATCAGGTGTTGCTGGTCCGAATCGGCGAGAACAAGCTCTACCTTTATAACGACGGCGAGATCACGAACTCGTGGAGCGTGGCGACCGGCCAGCCCGAGTACATGACGCCCTCCGGCGTCTTCTCCGTAACCGAGAAGCGCTACCTGCCGACGTGGGTCAACCCGGCCCCCGACACGTGGGGGGCCGATCTGCCGGCCGAGATCCCGCCCGGCCCCGGCAATCCTCTGGGCGTGAGGGCCATCAACTGGTCGGCCGCGGCGATCCGTTTCCACGGCACCGAGGCCACCTACTCGCTCGGCTACAACGCCTCGCACGGTTGCGTGCGGATGTCGAACACAGAGGTCACTGAGCTCTACGACATGGTCGAAGTGGGTACCCCCATCGTCTCCCTGGTGGCGGCCCCGCTCAAGCCTTTGTACGTTTCGGCCCCCGATCCGACTCCGGTTCCAGAGAGCGACAACGGCGGAACCGGCAACGGCGGCGCCGACAACGGGGGCGCCGACAACGGCGGTAACTAGCGCGGACAGGCGCCGCCCGCAGTTCGGGGAGGAGGGCGGCCGGCTTTCCTACGGCGCCTATCTGAGGGTGGGCGAGCTTCTGGCGCTCCAGCGGCCTCAGGCGACCCCTGAGGCTCACGACGAGCTTCTGTTCATCATCGTCCATCAGGCCTACGAGCTGTGGTTCAAGCAGGTCCTTCACGAGCTGTCCTCGAGCGTGGAGGAGATGGTCTCGGGGGCGCCGGCCCGGGCCCGTCACCTCCTCGAGAGGGTGCACGCCATCGAGCGCGTGCTGATCGAGCAGGTGGCGGTGCTGGAATCGATGTCGCCCCAGGACTTCCTCGAGTTTCGTACCAACCTGGCGCCCGCCTCGGGGTTCCAGTCGGTCCAGTTCCGTGAGATCGAGTTCGTCTCAGGCCTGAAGGACCGGGCCTATCTCGACCGGCTCGAGCTTACTTCCGAGGAACGGGCGCGCCTGGAGCAGCGGCTTGTCTCACCGACCTTGTGGGACGGCTTCTGCGCGCTGCTTGGGGGCCGGGGGTTGGAGATGCCCGCCGACGAGCTCACCCGCCGGGAGAGCCTGCTGAGGGTCGCACGGGAGAGAGAGGAATTCTCCGATGAGTTCTATCTCTCCGAGGCGCTGCTGACCCATGACGAGCTGTTCGCGATCTGGCGGCAGCGCCACGTGCTGATGGTCGAGCGTCAGATCGGGACCAAGTCCGGGACCGGCGGCACCACCGGGGCCGCCTACCTGCGCTCGACCCTGGACAAGCGCTTCTATCCCGAGCTGTGGGAGCTGCGCAGCTACCTGTAACGCCCCTTGCACGCAACGCGAAAAAACCTCGGGCCGAGCACTTGCGTTGGGCGAACCGGCCGGGCTAAGGTGCGAATGTACCCCGCAGAGGTAAGTAGGCTCCGGCCGAACGTCACTGCGGGGTACGCCTTTTCTCGGCTCCCACGCGTTTTGAGCGCCTCTCGGTGCCCTTTAGGGCACCCGCAGTCCCACAAAAAATCCCAGCCGCCCCAGCCCCCGGCCGACCGAGCCCTCAGCCCCCTCGCTTGCGCTCGGTCTCTGCATTCCGCAGGTCGATGCGCCGGATCTTGCCCGTGAGTGTCTTGGGCAGGTCGTCCACGAACTCGACCTCCCGAGGATAGGCGTAGGCGGCGTAGGCCTTGCGGACGTGCTTCTTGATCTTGTCCACCAGCTCGTCCGAGCCCTCCACTTCCGGCGCCAGCCGGACGAAGGCCTTGACGATGTGACCCCTCTGCTCGTCGGGAGAGGCGACCGCCGCAGCTTCGACGACCTCCGGCAGCTCCAGGATGGCCGACTCGACCTCGAAGGGTCCGATGCGGTAGCCGGCCGAGATGATGACGTCATCGGCCCGGCCCTCGTACCAGACGTAGCCGTCCTCGTCCATCTTCCCGACGTCCTTGGTCCGGAAGTAGTGGCCCCCGAACACCTCTTCGGTGTCCTCGGGACGGTTCCAGTAGCCGAGAGGGTAGTGGGGGTTGGAGCGTGCCACGAGGCAGATCTCGCCCGCCTCTCCGCGAGCTACCTCCTGCTCGCTTCCCACTTCCAAGAGCTTGATCTCCCAGCCCGGCAGAGGCTTGCCCATCGAGCCGTGGCGGATGTCGACGGTGGGGAAGTTGCCGCACAAGGGATAGCTCTCCGTGAGCCCGTAATAGTCGAGCACGGGGATGCCGAACTGGCCCTGAAACCAGCGGATCACTTCGGGGTTAAGGGGCTCGCCTGCGGAGCAGGCGATGCGCAGATTGATGTCGTACTGGGAGCCGGGGTCCTTCGCCTGCGTCATGGCGCGCAGAGCGGTGGGGGTCGTGAACAGGTTGCCGACCTTGTACTTCTCGAGCAAGTAGAAGGTCTGAGCCGGATCGTAAGCGCCACCCTTGCGCTCGAACACGGCCACCGGCACCCCGTACCGCCACGGGCCCAGCAACCCCGGAACGATCCCGGCGATCCAGGCCCACTCGCCGGTGGAGTGGAACACCTCGTCGTCCCGGACGTCGTGGCAGAACTCGTACTCGTTGTGCCCGAGCAGGTAGCGGTGGGCGTGCAGGATGCCCTTGGCCTGTCCGGTCGTTCCGCTCGAGTAGTAGAGCTGCGCCGGATCTTCGGCGGCTGTGTCCACGGGTGTGAACTCGTCCGAGGCGGCGGCCATGGCCTCGTCGAGGTCCAGGTCGCCCTCGGCAAGCGAATCACCGGCGTTAAGCACGACCACACGCTCGAGCGAGGAGACGCGATCCCCCATGCCCTCGAGCCGGCCGCGGTTCTTGCCGTCGGTGATCAAGACCTTGGCCTCGGAGTCAGAAAGGCGGTGGGCGATGCCGTCGTCTCCGTAGAGCTGAGACAGAGACAGCAGGACGGCGCCCAATTTGAAGGCGGCAATGAACGCCGCGGCGGTCTCCGGCACAGAGGGCAGCATGACCGCGACCCTGTCGCCCCTTTCCACGCCGACATCCGCCAGCACGTTCGCGATCCGGTTGGAGAGAGCCTTCATGTCTCCGAAGGTCACACGCCGCTCGTTACCCTCCCAGTCCTCCCACAGCATGGCGAGGCGGTCGTCTTCGTGCTTGTCGACGGTGTCGACCCCGATGTTGTAGCGCTCGGGCACTTCCCAGGTGAAGGAGGCCACCATCTCCTCGTAGGACCCCGGCCGGTGCTGTCTCAGGCTCGACATTTGGTTCCCCCGTTCTCGTTCGTACTTGCTTACAGAGACTATGCCCAGGTAGAGTCGATATGCTTGTTAAGCTGAAAAAGCGGGGGTTCGACGGTTACAGGGTGGGAGCGAGCACCGCTATAGCGGGCGGTCGGGGCTTACGCCGACCGGGTCCAACGAGAAGGGGGAAGCATGGCGCAAGCAGCCGCTTCACGAGAGCAGGAGTATGACTACAAGCTGAGCCGGGTGATCGCGGCCGCATCGGCCGGCACCACGATCGAGTGGTACGACTTCTACATCTTCGCCAGCCTCTTCACGCTTCTCGGCACCAAGTTCTTCCCCGCCTCCGAGAATCCGCTCCTGGGTGCCCTCGGCATCTTCGCCCTGGTCTACGTCGGCTTCCTCGTGCGGCCCTTCGGCGCCTTCTTTTTCGGCCGCATCGGGGACCTCATCGGCCGCAAGGTGACCTTCCTGGTCACGATCACGCTGATGGGAGCGTCGACGTTTGCGATCGGACTTCTGCCGACCTACGAGACGACCGGGTGGCTCGCCGCAATCCTGCTGGTCATCCTCCGTATCCTCCAGGGCCTCGCGCTCGGCGGCGAGTACGGGGGGGCGGCGATCTACGTGGCGGAGCACGCCCCCGACGACGCCCGAGGCCAGCACACCTCCTGGATCCAGATGACCGCCACGGTCGGGCTCGTGCTGGCCCTCGTCATGGTGGTGGGAGTTCAGGCGGTAATCGGAGAGGAAGCGTTCAACGACCAGGGCTGGAGGATCCCGTTCCTGCTGTCGGGACTGCTCGTCATCCTCGCCATCTACATCAGGCTGAGCCTCAAGGAAACGCCCCTCTACACGAAGATCAAGGAAGCAAAGCAACTGTCCACCTCTCCGATCAAGGACGCTCTACACGAGGGAGGATGGCAGCGGATACTCCTCGTTCTCATAGGCATGACCGCGGGCCAGGCGGTGGTGTGGTACACGGGGCAGTTCTACGCCTACGTGTTCCTGCAGACCGAGCTCCTCATCCCAGTGACGACCTCCGCCATCATCGTCGGGACCGGTCTGATTCTCGGCACGCCGTTGTTCTGGGTCTTCGGGAGGCTGTCGGACCGGATTGGCCGCAAGCCCATCATTCTCGGAGGCTGTCTGCTGGCGGCCTTGACCTACATCCCGATCTACAGTGCCATGGCGGCGTTTAGGGACAATTACGTCGCCTTGGTGGTGCTCGTGTTCATCCAGATGATCTACGTCACGATGGTCTACGGGCCCATCGCCGCCTACCTTGTCGAGCTGTTCCCCGCGAACGTGCGCTACACCTCGCTGTCGATCCCCTACCACCTGGGGAACGGATGGTTCGGGGGCGGCGTGCCGCTCATCGCAACCCTCCTGGTGGATAACCTGGGCGGGGGGCCGGATGTGGTCGACCTCCAAGGCCTTTCCTATCCGATCGTCATCGCCCTTATGACCGTGGTCGTCGGGTTCTTCACCCTCAAGGAGACCCACCACATCCGCATCTGGGACGAGGTCGAGGGGGGGCAGCCCGGCACCACTGAGCGACCGGCCGTGGTCGACGGGACGGACTCGGGCGCCCGGGCGAGGGGACAAGCCTAGAGGCAAGTCTCGGCGTAGGCGCCTCCTCCCGGAAGGCGGCCCGGTGCGCAAAGCGCGAAAAGTTGCTATGCTGCCCCCGGTAAAACAAGGGACAGGGCCCGTCCCGAAGGGACGGGCCTTTTCCATGCCCAATTTCTTCCCTTCGGCGGGCGCAAACGCGAAGGGAGGCGCACATGCGGTGCTCGCAGTGCGACGGACAAGACTGCATTCACATCGAGATCCGCCTCAGCGGCGACGACTCGGTACAGTTCTATTCCTGCCGGCTGTGCGAGACGAAGTGGTGGGAGCACCAGGGCGACACCGTTGCCCTGGACGAGGTGCTCACCCTCGCCGGCGACGGCAACTTGCGCTAGATCCGGGGGCACCACCCGCCGGCCGGCACTCATTCTGCAGGTTTGGTACGAAACGGAGGGGCGGATTCAACCGTTCAACGCAACAAACTCGCCGAGCCTCTCCGCTGGAGTCTGCCAGCCTAAGGTCTTCCGGGGCCGTCCGTTGAGACCGTCGGCCGCGGCCTGGAGATCCGCAGCGCTGTAGGTGGAGAGGTCGACGCCCTTGGGGAAATACTGGCGCAAAGAGACCGTTGGTGTTCTCATTCGAGCCTCGCTGCCAGGGTGAAGGGGGGTCGCAGAAGTAGACCTCGAGACCGGTATCGATCCGGAAACGAATGTGTTCTGCCATCTCCCTGCCTTGGTCCAATGTGAGAGAGCGGCGC
>DASRPA010000301.1:0-4776 GCA_035646635.1 Actinomycetota bacterium
CCTCCTCTGCTTGACGTCAGTCGTGGGCAGAGGATGCAGGCAAGCGCGTTGGAGCGGCGGAACGATGTGGTGCCAGAAACGTGGCTGAGCGGCGGAACGATGTGATGCTATGTACTACGGAACGATGTGATGCAGGTTGTCACTTAACTTCTCGCCCGGTGTGATCGCCGGTCTACTGCTCGGCTGGTCGCTGGTGGCCTCCGTCGTGCTGGGCGGTGTCACATACGTGTCCTCGTCGGGAATCATCGCCAAACTGCTGCACGATTTTGGTCGGATCGGCAACCGCGAGACCCCGATCATCCTGTCCGTCCTCGTTATCGAAGACCTCGCCATGGCCATCTACCTGCCGATCCTGGCCGCGCTGTTGATAGGTGGAAGCACTTTTGTCGGACTCAGCACCGCTCTGGCCGCAATCGTGAGTGTGATCGCGGTGCTTGCGCTGGCTCTCAAGGTCGATGTCAGGCTCAGCAGGATGATCTTCAGTCACTCCGACGAGGCGCTTCTGCTAATGATCCTCGGCCTAACCCTCTTGGTGGCCGGCTTGGCTGAGCTCTTCCAGATATCTGCAGCGGTTGCCGCCCTGTTGGTCGGGATCATGCTCTCTGGTCCCGCCGCCGAGGGTGCGCGTGCGCTGCTGTCGCCTCTGCGCGATCTGTTCGCCGCCATCTTCTTCGCGTTCGTAGGTTTCAGCCTCGATCCTTCCGAGATCCCGCCCGTGCTCGGGACCGCCATCGCGCTAGGGGCAATCAGCGCGGTGACGAAGTACGCAACGGGGTGGTGGAGCGCGGGGAAAAGCGGCGTTGGGCCCAAGGGCAGAGCTCGGGCCGGGGCGACCTTGATCGCCCGCGGGGAGTTCTCGATTGCTATCGCGGGGCTCGCTGTCGCCTCCGACGTCGAGCCTGACCTCGGCCCGTTGGCGGTGACGTACGTGTTTCTGCTCGCAGTCATTGGACCGATCGCGGCTCGGCTCGCCGAGCCGATGGCTGATCGACTGCTTGCAGCATCGCACGCTCGAAGTCCTGAAACCGAGGAGATCGCCTGAGTTCAACCAATCGCCCCAGCGAACGGTCGCCCCTCGACAAGCGGGCGCGCTCCGATGTGCGCGTGGTCGCCAAGGGTGGTGCCGTGCAGATCACCGGACAGTTGATGCAGGGCGGGCTGTCGTTCGTGTTCGTCGCTATTGCGGTCCGAGTCCTGGGTACCGCCGACTACGGACTCTTCCGGCAGGCCGTCCAGGCGCTCGCCATCGCGGGGCAGCTCGGCCTCGCCGGCTTCAACTACTCCGCGATGCGATTCATCGCGCGCTCGCGCGCAACCGGAAACCCGGGTGGGGTGCGCGGTGCCGCATGGGCAGCATTGATCTCGGTTTCACTCTTGTCGGGAATCACCTGTCTCGCCCTTCTCGTCGGCGCGGACGCTCTCGCCTCCCAGTTCGCCGACGACGCAACCCGCTCGCAGGAGCTCGCGAGACTGTTACGGATCGGCGCGCTATTCGTGCCGCTCTTCGCGCTCACCCAAGTGCTGCGTTACTGCACACAGGCCTACAAGACGATGGTTCCCTCGGTGATCGTCGGCAACATCGTTCAGCCCGCAGCGCGCTTCGTCCTCGGGGTGGGATTTCTGCTCATGGGTCTCGGGGTCGCGGGTGTCGTCGCCGCGCACGTCGCCGCCGCAGGTGTCGCCGCAGTCGCCGGGGCGTGGTTCTTCCGTCGCGTGCTCACGCCGATCGAACGGTCAGCTTTACCGAACGCCCACCTCGGACCGATGGCGAGATTCGCCCTCCTTCAGGGCGGTTCGTCACTGCTCGGCGTTCAGACGCTGGGCCTCGCCGTGCTGGTGCTAGGGGTATTGGGCACGGATCGTGAGGTCGGGCTGATGGGTATTGCCCTAGCGCTGCAGACGCCGGGGACGCTCTTCCTGGGAGGGGTGGTCAACATCTGGGCACCGATGGTGACCGATCTTTATGAGAGAGGTGAGATCGAGCGTCTCCAGGCCCTCTACGAAACCGTGACGCGGTGGATCGTAACGTTGTCGTTTCCGGTGTTGATCGCCCTCATCATCGAGCCCGACTTTTTTGTCAGGCTCTTCGTTGGGGACAACGGCCGAGGGGCGGCGAAGGTTGTCGCACTGCTCGCCATCGGAAACCTGTTTTACACCGGAACCGGGCCAGCGGGCTTTGTGCTTTCTATGACCGGTCGTCCCGGCATCAACTTCATCAACTCGGTTGTTGCAGTCGCCCTCTACATCGGGCTGGGTGCCCTGGTCGTTCCTCGTCATGGAGCGGTAGGCATGGCCGCAGTAGACGCATCGGTAACGGCGTTGATCAACGGCGCGCGCGTCGTCCAAGCGAAGCTGCTGATTGGAGTCCAGCCCTTTGGCAGTTCTATTGGTAAGCCCGTGTTCGCTGCCGCGGGAGCAGTTGCAGTGGCCCTTACATGGCGACTGGTGCCAGGGGAGAGCCTGATTTTCGATGGAGTGGGTTTGCTCCTTGGTGGTGTGGTCTACGTAGCGATACTCGCTGTCTTCGGTCTGGACCCTGAAGAGCAGCATGTGTGGGAACGGATCAAGTCGCGAGCGGGAGCGCGGTTTTGACCAAGAAGAGCATTGATCCACTCTCAGATCAAGGCGAAGCGTCTTATCAAGTCCGATGGACGGCCCGATGTCACCTACCCTCCGGGGACTCTCTGCGGGATAGCGTGGTGCCAACCCGAATCGGCGAGAGAAGGAAGGGGAAATGGAGCAGCGGCTGAGCCTGATCACCCTCGGCGTCCGCGACGTGTCGCGCGCGCAGGCGTTCTACGAGGCGCTCGGTTGGCGCATTGGCGGCGGCGTCGACGACGATACCGACCACGTGGCCTTCTTCCAGGCAGGTGGATTCATTCTTGCCCTCTGGGACCGCGCCAAGCTCGAACAAGACAGCGGAGTCGAGGACAGGGGCGGCTGGGGAGGGGTGACGCTGGCGCTCAACGTCCGCTCGCCCGAGGAGGTCGACGCCGTGCTGGCGGAGGCCGAGGAAGCGGGGGCGACCTTGGCCCGCTCCGGGGCCGCGACCTTCTGGGGCGGATACTCGGGAGTCTTCATCGATCCCGACGGCCACCCCTGGGAGGTGGCGCACAACCCCTACTGGACTGTGCACGAGGACGGCCGGACAACGCTCGAATGAAGCCGGGCGGCAAAACTCCACAGGAGACAGACGTTGCATGCGATCATTCATTGATGTTGAAAGGAAGCCGAAGGATTGCTCCAGCGACAAGGGCGTTTCCCGTAAGTTAGCGAGTCGTGAGGTGAGAATGCCCGGCCAACTGCCAAGACCGGCCAACCATTCCTGCGCCCGGTTTGCGCTGGGCTGCTTGGGTTCTGGTTTCACCTAGTGCACCTTTGCGTAAGTCCCGACGGCTCCGCCGAGGTCGGAATTGGGATTCTTATCGGCTCCGCCGGGGTCGGAATTGGGATTCTTATCGCACCAGAACGCCCCTGCATCGACGATGGCGGCGTTACACGGCTCCGCCGAGGTCGGAATTGGGATTCAATCTGTCGCTCACGTACCCTCCGGGTACGCTCGACTCCTCGCGCCTTGCCCACGGCTCCGCCGAGGTCGGAATTGGGATTCTTTCTGCCGCGCAGGACCGCCCTGGATGCTGACGCTACTTCCGCGCAGGAGCACTAGTGCCGAGCTGGTCGGATGTTGTCGCTCTTGGCCTGGCGTTTCCCGGAGTCGAGCTTGGTAGTTCCTACGGGACGCCGGCGTTGCGAGTCCGCAATGCGCTTTTGTGTCGGCTGCGCACCGATCCTGATGCACTCGTGCTTCGCGTCATCGACATCGGTGAGCGCGAGGCACTGATGCAGGATCAACCCGATGTTTTTTCTCCACGCCACACTACGACGGCTATCCCTATGTGCTGGTTCGTTTGGATGCAGTGGACCACGGGGAGCTCGCCGAACTGATTGAGGAGATATGGCGTTCGCGCGCGCCCAAGCGCCTCGTCGCCGATCATGACGCGGCCAGATAGCTGATTGTTGCTTTCAATGTGGGGCATGCGACTCTCATTGCCCCGTATCGACGCAAGCCCCGGGGGCGAGGGTCGTTCGGTGAGGACGGTTCCCTCTCGCGACGGCTACTACCCGGCCCGGGCTTGCCTCGCCGCTTCGACGCTCGCCTTTAGCGCCTCGATGAGATCGATGACTGCAGGCGCGGTTTCCTCTGCCTCGGGCTCCGGCACGACGTGCGCATCCCCGGCTTTGGCCCGCAACAGGTCGAGTAGCCGCTCTCGGTGCTCGTCGCGATGCCGGTTGGGGTCCCAGCTTCCGGCCAAGGCCGCGATGAACTGCTGCGCCACCCGTAATTCCCGCTCCGGCGGCTCCTCGACGGGCGGCCGCCAGATCTCCTTGGGATTACGAACCTCGTCGGCGTAGAACAGCGTCTCCAGCATCAACAGCTCCTCCGCGGGCCGGACGACGGCCAGGTACTCCTTGGTTCGCATCACGAAGCGGCCGACGGCTACCACCTCCCCCGTCTGCATCGCCCGGAATAGGAGACGGTAAGGGCGCTCTGCCCCCGCATTCATCGGGGCGATGTAGTAGCTCTTGTCGAAGTAGACGGGGCGATCTGTGCGAGTGGGACGAACTGCTCGACCTCTAGTCCGGCGCCCGAAAATGTTGACCGGAAATACAGGTAGTCGCGCGTCGTAGCGCGCAAACTGTCTTCAGCGGTTCGATCGAAGACCCAACGTGTAGGAGGTGCTTTTTTTGGCGCGCCGTGGCCGGTCCCCCGTGGTG
>DASRPA010000302.1:0-5103 GCA_035646635.1 Actinomycetota bacterium
GGATGACGAACTGCGGCGACTTCTTGAGGAAGTCGAGGAGCTTGGCTTCGGTGGCTTTCATGGTTGCCCCCCCTCACTGCGAAGGATCTCCTCCACATAGGAGTAGCGGCGAGCCAGAACGTCTAGCAGAGTTGTCCCCACCTGGACGGTGAGCCGCTTGAGATCGAAGAACTCAAGCACCGCCCGGAGATGGACATCGGAGCCCAATTCGAAACCCTTATCTCGTGATAGTCGTCGCGCCACGAGCTGGAGTTCACTCGGAGGAATCTCCGCGAACTCGCGGGGCCCACGCTCGCGCAGGACGACTGCCGGAGCCCCCGTCAACCGCACGACCGAGTAGACGAGGCCGCCATTGCCGGACTCATCCTCTGTCACAACGCGACCCGTGCGGATCGCGTGCTGTAGCGCCTCGTTCAGGGATCGCTTGAGCCCGCCGCCCATCTTGCGGATATCACTGCCACGCAGGTAGAGGTCGTAGGCACGCTTGGCGACTACGGGGCCCTCTCGATCGATGATGCGGCACAGACCTTCGGCGACTTGGGCGGCATTGCTTCCGCGAGGGTCAGGACCAGCTTGGCCTTCGAATACAACGTACGGCGCAGCCGTGCCCGAGTTAGTCGACGGGAGTGCTCCCCCCTGGGACAACGGCAGTCCTTCTTCTCCCGCGGTTGAACCTGCTGGCAGTTCAGGCTTCTCCGGCTGAATGGATGGCACCGAGCCGGTTGCCTCATGCGGTCGTTCCACATGCTCTGGAGGCTGGGTCGCGCCGAGCGTCGGCTCATGCTCTGCCGTGTCTAGCCGATCCTGAAGATCGATCGGCTTTGACGGCGGCGGCTGGGCTGCCGACGCGTCGATACCTCCAGGCTCAATGCCAAGACGCTGGAGCTCAAGCCAAATGGGCCCCATCGCCTCTTCAGGATCGCGGTAGAAATCACCGCCCCTGATCCGGGCGAACTGCCAGCCGGCTCTCTCGAGATCTCGCTGGCGCGCCATGTCTTGCTCGTAGCGGTCGGGGCCGTGCCACTCGTCGCCATCGCACTCGACCGCCAATCGGCCCTGCATGCCCTCGACGACCAGGTCGATCCGGTAGCGGTGATTCGTCGGGTCACCCACGCAGACCTGGGTCCTCACGTGGAATCCTCGATCCGTGATGCGCTGATAGACGTGGCGCTCGAACTCTGAATCGAATCTCTGCTCGTCCTCGGCGGTCGCCTTTCGCCTCGGGTCAAGCATGTAGCTGAGAAGTCGATGCCGCATGCAGGCAGTGCTGAGCGAATCGAGCCCGGCAGTATGAAAGAGCCAAAGCTGGTCTTGCGCGCGGCTCACTGCGACGTTGAATCGCTGGCGAGCCGCTTCGTTAGTCAGCGCACCGATCCGATGATCTCCGGGCGCAGCCACCATGCTCAGGAAGATCACGTTGCGCTCGTCACCCTGGAAGGCGTAGGCGTCTCCGCAGATCAGCCGCCGCTCCTCGATCACCGCCGGGTCGAGCGTTCCGAGGAGCATGTTCTCGATCAGTTTCGCCTGCGCCTCGCCCTGAAGGCTGATCACACCCATGGTTGCGCCGGCGTAGCGCGGGTCATCAATGCAGGCGCAGATTTGGGCCACGATCGCTTCGGCCTCGGGCGGGTTCTGGGCGTACTCCGTGCCCTTTCGATACCCATCCGGTACGTGCCGAAGCAGCAGCGGCTCGATCCGGTTGGCGCCGTAGGCCCTCAGTGGGTCGAGGGGTGTACCGTTGCTCGCATAGCAGAGATCGTTCGAGAACTGGATGATCTCGGGCATGCAGCGGAAATGTTCGCGGAGGACGATGTTCTGGTTGAACCGGATCTTTGCGTTGCCGTATAAGCTGCTCTGCGGCGAGAGCGCATGCTGATGCGGGGCGCCGTCCAGGAAGTTCTGCTGCAGGCTCGCGACGGCGTTATCGGCAATCCCCACGCCGGCGGGACTGATCTGTTGATCGTCGCCCACGACGATGATCTTCTTGGCAATATAGAATAGGAACAGACTCTCAATGCCGAGCTGGCTGGCCTCGTCGACGATGACGAGGTCGTAGCGGTCCGGGACGGGATCGACCATCTCTGCGACGAGGTATCGCGGCATGATCCAGATCGGAATCGCGTCGCGGCAGGCATCCATGTATCGTCGGGCTTCCCCGCGCAGACGTGCCAGCCTCGCGGACTTTCCAGTCCCCTTGCCCATGGCTCGGACCGCCTCGCGCCAGCTTCTGAGCGCATTTGCTTCGCGTGCGGAAAGTCGATCGAAGAAGTGTCGCCAGGCGCGTAGGGAAGCAGCCTCTGCGATCAGTTGCCCGATCGATGCCTCTGCATCGTGGCGCTTTCGCCAGAGCTTCTGCTGATAGTCGAGGTCAGAGCGCCTTTCTAGCCAGGCGTTGGTGACCGCCCAGCACCAGGCTTCCTCCCATGCGGAAAGGCGATCTTCCCAGATCGGGTCATCAAGGCTGCCCTCGACCTGTGCGACCAGTCCAGGTGCCGCCCTCTCCATCCCGGCTTCGATTCGCAGCCGGGTTGCCTGGGCCTCGCGGGTCTGCTCGATGCCCACGAGTCGGGCATGGCCTTCACTGTAGCTCCGCGCGTCGACCGAGTCGACCGAGTCGAAGAGTTCATGAACGACCGGATGTACATCATGCAGTTCACGAAGTGCCGTCAGCTCCTGAACGCAGGAGGCGACTTTACGCGCAAGCCTCCGCTCTTCGGTGCTCCGCAGAACCTGTTTCAGGTGATTCCATGCATCGGCCGATAGAGCACGAATCGTCCGGAAAGCGCGGTGACTCCGAAGCGCCTCGACCTCCTCACTACGTGCCCGCAGGCTCGCTTCGCTCGAAACGAGTGCCGCGAAATCCTTCGGCGTAGGGAGACTCGCACTGTCTGGAATCTGACGAGTCGAGGCCTTGACCTCTTCCTCTGAATACCCTCTTCGGATCTCCAGCCAGCGTGCTGCCTCGCCGTTAGAGATCGGCGGCTGGCCTCCTGCCTCTGCTGACAGCTCAAGCCAATCACACCGGGCCCGCTCATTGGCGACTCGAGCGGCGATCCTTGCGGCCGTCCCCTGGTACTTTCCGTCGAGCAATGAATGCGGGCGCGTCTCATCTTCGCGGAGACTACGGATCTCAGAGTCGATCTCGGCGAGATCTCGTCGAGCTTCGTCAAGCTCCCGATCGATCTCTGCAATCCGATCATCGTAGGCGCCGGGCGAGTATGAAGAGTGCTGATTCGTGATTCCCTGCACCGCTGTGTTGAGCTCAGCGAACGCGTCTCCCCCTTGGCCGAGCAGGCTGACGCACAGGGGCTGAATCTCTTCGGGAAGCTTGTCCTTGAGAACTTGAAGCGCGCGCCCGGTCTCGGCGGTGATGAGTACTCGCTTGCCCGTAGCGAGCAGATGGCACATGAGATTTGCGATGGTGTGGCTCTTGCCCGTGCCAGGTGGGCCCTGAACCAGCACCCCCTGATTGTGATTGAGCGCTTCAACGATGCGGCGCTGCTCGCGGTTTGCCGGCAGAGGGAAGTAGGTCTCCGGAGCAGGCGGTGCGGCGACACCTCCCTCGCGACCGGGATCCGGCGGTGCGAAAGTAGGATCGGCTGGACCACGCCAGTCGTCATCAGTCAGCCCACCCCAGCCAGCAGGCACCGCGTCCTCTCCATTACCAAGTTGCTCGATCAGCTTTTCATAGACACGGACCATTCCGGTTTGCAGCCTTGTACGAAGGATCAGCGCCGGCGCGAAGCTCACGACCGGATTCTTGCCGTTTGATGGCGCACAGCGGAGCCCCTCGAACCAAGTCGAATCAGCGCTTAGAGCACCCGACCAGATCTTGAGCGCCGCGTGCATCAGGGACTTGTCCCAGATCGCATCACCCAGTTCATCGAGCTGGGCTTCGACCGCGGCATAGTGCGCCCGATCCGGACGAAGCTCAGCCTCGAACATGTCGTCTTCGATCCGGAGCCTCGCTCCGTCGCCCGAGGCGCCCACACGAATCACGCCCTTCTCTGGATCGAAGGTCAGTTCTACCTGCCCGACTACGGCGTGCCGGCGGATAGGGATCGATCGCTCGCCGATCTTGGCCCGCCAGTCGACGAGGCCAAGTCCGAGCACGACCTCGACGATCTCTCCTCGCTTCTGCAGTTGGTTGTGGAGCCCGAAGAGCTCCGCATAGGCTTTCTGGATTGCGTCGCGACGACGATGATCTTCCGACCAGGCTTCCCATTTCGGGCGGAAAGCCTCATACGCGTCCACGACTTCGGGGTGCTCGGATAGGTGGCGCTCCACGAGCGGCGGTGTCTCGCCCTCGTCCAGCTCGGCGTCCGTGTCCTCAACGAAGATGCTTGCACGCAGCGGTGGAATCTCCGTCGTTGCCTTGCCGAGGGCCCGCTTATCGACCCACTTTGCGGTTAGTTCGGGTGGTTCGGGAGGACTCTTGAATTGCTGTTTGTGAACCTCGAGCCAGGGCCCTTGCGGATCGCAATCGTCGCTCCACGCACCGCTGCTGCAGCCCGTTTCTTGCGGAAGGTCGCCGAACCAGACAACAGACTCGTACTTGTCAACGTCGCGGATAGTCGCACTCCGAAGGCTAACGAACTCCTTCAAGTATTGCGCGAGCCGAAGTGAGGGGCTTTCAGTTTTTTCGGTACCCATGGTCAACTCCAAGTCTCGGTACCCATGATCTCCCCCAGCAGCCCCTCGGTCTCCTTCTCCAGCGTCAGGATGTCGGCACGGATCTCCCCCAGGGTGCGCACGGGCTCCGGCTTGTAGAAGTGGCGGGTGAAGCTAATCTCGTAACCTGTCTTGACGCTCGCCGGGACGTACCAGGCGTCGGAAGCGTAGGGCAGCACCTCCCGCTCGAGGAAGGCCTCAATACCACCTTCCTCCAACAGCGGCACCTGCTCGGTGTCACGCAGGTCGGGGTCGGGCTCATACTCAACCACTGCGGGTTTGCCGCCTATGGTCGTCTCAAACAGGCCGCGCAGAGGATCGGCGATGGTCCCCCTCTTGTGGATCTTCTTGATGACCGGCGGCGCGTCCTCGGAACGCTCCTCGCTCTCTTTCAGACTCTTGATCTCCGCGGCCTTGTAGGCGCGCTCGGGG
>DASRPA010000303.1:0-3132 GCA_035646635.1 Actinomycetota bacterium
AGGCGATCGAACGAGCACTTTCCTCGCCGAGTGGTGGATAAAGGTCACACAGCAGCCATTTACCACCACTCGACCTAGAATCGGCGCCGAATGGTCTGCCTGAGCTGTCGCACGGAGAACCGCCCCGGCCGAAGGTTCTGCTCCCATTGCGGAGGACCTCTCTCCGTGGCGTGCGCGTCGTGTGGGGAGCCGAATGATCCCGACGACAGGTTCTGCGGCCGCTGCGGCGATCGTGCACGATCTCCGACGCGCCGAGATCACGCCGATGCTGAGGGCGATAGCGCTGCGGTCGAGGGCTCGCCTCGATGCCATCGCCGGACGCGTCGAGGCCGTGGAGGCGGGCCTCACGAACGCGGCCGCGCTGTTCCGTGAGATCGGGCAATACCGTGGCTCGGGGCGGTCCAGCAAGATCTCGGCAACTGGCTCGTCGCTCAGGGGCGAGACGGGGAGGCTAAGGCTGTCCTGGAGGAGTCAAGAGACATCTACGAGCGTCTGGAGGCTCAACCCCCGGCGCCGAGTGGTGGATAAAGGTCACACAGTAGCCATTTACCACCACTCGAGCCTAGAATCGGCTCGATGCGCTCTGTGATCGTCTCCGCAGTCAGGACGCCGGTGGGCAGGTTCGGCTCCGCGCTGCGAACTCGCTCGGCCGTGGACCTGGGCGCAGTCGCGGTAAGCGAGGCCGTGGCGCGCGCCGGTGTCGCCCCCGGCAACATCGACTACGTGATCATGGGCCACGTCTTGCAGGCCGGCGCGGGGCAGATCACCGCCCGCCAGGCCGCCATAGCTGCGGGCATTCCCCGTGAGGTGCCGGCCCTCACCATCAACAAGGTCTGTTTGTCGAGCCTCACGGCCATCGCGTTTGCCGACCAGCTCATCCGCGCCGGTGAGATCGAGGTGGCGGTGGCCGGGGGGATGGAGTCGATGTCGAACGCTCCCTACCTTCTACCCCGAGCCCGCTGGGGGGCCCGCATGGGCGACGGCGAGGTGGTCGACGCGATGGTTCACGACGGGCTGTGGTCGACGTTCACCGAGCAGACCATGGGCGAGTCCTCGGACGAGGTGAACGAGGAGCTGGCAATCTCTCGCGCCGACCAGGACTCGTGGGCCGCCCGCTCACACCGGCGCGCCGCCGCCGCGTGGGACTCGGGTCGGTTCTCTCAAGAGGTTGTCGGCGTCGAGATCGAGGGGCAGCGCGGGGACACTTCGGTCGTTGAGCGCGACGAGGGCATCCGTCCGCAAACCAGTTTTGAATCGCTGCAGGAGTTGGGCCCTGCCTTCGGGCCCAACGGGACCATCACCGTCGGCAACGCCTCACAGCTCTCGGATGGAGCTGCGGCCACCGTCGTGATGAGTGCGGCGAGGGCCGCGGAACTAGGCATCGAACCGCTCACGGAGATCGTCTCCTACGGGATGTCGGCCGAGCGTTTCGGCTACCTCCACACGGTCCCGGCCCTGGCGCTGCAGACGGCGCTCAAGAAGGCAGGCAAGGACGTCCACGATCTCGGCCTGGTCGAGGTCAACGAGGCGTTCGCCTCGGTCGCGCTGCACTCGAGTCGGATGCTCGGCGTGGACGAAGAACTGGTCAACGTCAACGGCGGCTCGGTCGCGCTCGGGCACGCGATCGGCTCCACCGGCGCACGCTTGACGGCGACGCTGGTGCACGAGATGCGGCGGCGCTCCGTGGAGTACGGGGCCGTCACCCTGTGCGGCGGAGGCGGCCAGGGCGACGCCCTGCTCCTGCGCTCTGTTCAGAGCTAGGCGTGTCGGCTACGTTCGTAGCCGCCTGTCGATGGCGGCGGTCAGACGGCACTGTTCCCACCGACGACAGCCGGGTAGGCATCCTGGAGAGGCTGGCGAACCGTGCTGCCGTCGGGGGCCGGGACCGGCCGGGAGGCCGAGGTGTTCCTGGCTGAGCTCGGCCGTGAAGCGGTCCCAGAGCTCGGAGCGCCTTCCTCCACCACGCGTCGCCCAGGATCCATAGCTCCTAACTGACCGGCAGCCATTTGCATCAGTATGCGTAAGGGAGGTCACCATGGCCAAGCTGATCTACTCGGCGATCACGTCGCTCGACGGCTACGTAGCGGACGAGGACGGCAACTTCGACTGGGCTGCGCCGGACGAGGAGGTGCACACCTTCGTCAACGATCTCGAGCGGCCGGTCGGCACCTACCTCTACGGGCGCCGGATGTACGAGGTGATGGTCTACTGGGAAACCGCGCTCACCCTCGCCGACCAGTCGCCCTTCACGCAGGACTTCGCGGAGATATGGCAGGTGGCCGACAAGATCGTGTACTCCAAGAAGCTGGAGACGGTATTCAGCGCCAGGACGCGGATCGAGCGAGACTTCGACCCTGAAGCGGTCCGGCAGATGAAAGCGACAGCGGGACGTGACATCACCGTGGGCGGTCCCGACCTCGCCGCCCAGGCGATCAAGGCCGGGTTGGTCGACGAGTGCCACCTGTTCGTCGCGCCCATCGTGGTGGGAGGCGGCAAACAGTCCCTCCCCAACAATGTCCGCTTGAGGCTCGAACTGCTGGACGAACGCCGTTTCGGCAACGGCGTGGTTCACCTCCACTACCGCACCAGGACGTGAGGAGACGGCGACGCTGCCCGGACGTCCAGCCCCGCTCAGTCAACGACGCCCAGCCTGAGCGTCAGGACTCGAGGAGGGCAAGCTCCGCAGTGAGATGGCGCTGCAACTCGTGGCCGGACACGGCCATATCGACGCCGTAGCGGAGCAAGCCTTCCGAGACCTCGAGAGAGCGCCTGAGCGCCTCGACCTGTGTTGCGCTCGAAGTGGGGGCCAGAGAGCGGCTCCTCAGCTCGAGGCGATTACCCGCCTGCGTCCCCTCGGAGACTTCCGCTATGCCGAAGGTATGGGCGAGGACGAGTTCCACCACGCCCTGGGGCCCCACTCGTAGGAAGCCCGACTCCGCGTGCATGGGGGTGCCATCTCTCTGGGACCAGGTCTTCTGCGCATAGAACAAGAACGGTTTGCCACTGTGCCAGAAGCGAGCCTCCTCGGCGTAGGAGAAGGGCTCGATGGTGGGGTAGTTGCCTTCGCCCCTTCCTTTCCAAGTCCCGAGCAGAAAGGAAAGCGTGCTGAGGTTCTC
The DNA here is from genome assembly GCA_035646635.1 of Actinomycetota bacterium. Taxonomy (GTDB): domain Bacteria; phylum Actinomycetota; class CADDZG01; order CADDZG01; family WHSQ01; genus JACDAL01. Next base: position 3,117 of record DASRPA010000303.1, read on the forward strand.
GTGGAGGGGCGGCGCC
>DASRPA010000304.1:0-15477 GCA_035646635.1 Actinomycetota bacterium
GCCCGGCGGCGACGCAGGCCAACGACCCGATCTCGTCGGTGAGATTGATGGGCGAGTAAGCCGCGCGCCAGGGTCGCGGGCCTTATTCTCTACGATTCGCCGCCACGTTAAGACAGGCTTTGGACAGAGGGGTCCCGCGGGGGGCTTGGCGAACGGATGTTCGTCGCGTAGCATCGCCCCGGATTTGTGCAGACGCAAATCGAGGGCCGCTAGCTCATCAGGTAGAGCACCGGACTTTTAATCCGGCGGGCAGGGTTCGAGTCCCTGGCGGCCCACCTGAGATGACCTGGGGCGATGCGGTGAACGTTTGTTTGGCAGAGCCACCCCGGAGGCTCGAGTACAAATCTCGTGCAACTCAACTTCGCGCGCATCGTTTTGCCAAGCTCGGCCCAAAGCAGCCTGAAGAAGCGTGAACGGGCATGAACGATTGCGGAAGAGCGGCTCGCGAGCAGGCGATGTCATCAGTCCCTCCTCTGATAAGAATCGAACAAGGGACCCAGTATCGCGGTGGGGCGAGTCCGTCAACGCCTTACGAGTGAATCAAGTCGTTCGACGACCTCTGCGGGCGAAGGCATAGCCTCTATCTCTTTCTGGATCTCGACAGCCCGTTCACGGTAGCGGGTTTCGCTCAACAACTCATTGACGGCATGTGCAATGTCCTCCGTCGTGGCTGACCGTGGTTCCAAGGACAATCCGGCACCACTGTCGACGAGGGAGGCGGCTGTGTAGGGACGGTCCGCGCCCTCGGGCAGGACGAGTGCGGGCAGACCTTGCGATAGAGCACCCAACATCGTTCCGGCTCCACCATGATGGATCACGAGATCGGCGTGCCGCAGCACCTCTGCTTGGTTCACGAAACCCGTCACACGTAGACGGTCGCTCTCGATCGAAAGTTCTTCGGGAGTGGCATCCGCCCTGGCCAACACCAATGCGTCGCAATCGACGCCCGCAATAGCGTCGAGAACCTTCGCCAAGAGCTCCTTCCCCTGGAACATGGTACCTAACGACACGAAGACCAAGGGACCTTCCGCGGTGTCGATCCAAGAGGGGATCTCCGCGCTCGGATCGCCCCAAGTGAGCGGTCGCAGCAACCAGTGCTGTTCGGCGCCTTCCGCGACTCCCTCCGCATAGTCGAAGGCCATATGTCGAGGAAGGCGTCGCCCACCGTGACGTCCAGCGTTGGGTCCATCCCAACCTCGTTCCACAGGACATGCTCCCGGCCCCTAAGCGCGTCGCGAAAGACCTGGCCCCACACGCTGAGCGAGTGACATGCCGTGGGCACTCGAGCGGCCGCAGCGGCCACGGCCGCCCCGACATCGGTTGCTTCGTAGACGACGAGATCGGGACGTACCTCTTCGATCAGTGCGCTCATGTCCTCGAGGGAACGAAGTCCGAGAGCATCGACGAACATCCTCGCTCCGAACTCCGGCGTTTCAGGCTGCATGAGCTCCGGCCACTTGGCTACAGCGCGCTCAAACCCCCACTCGATGGCTTCGCCGACCTTCCTGGTGTCGAAGCCCCATCCTTCGAGGCGAGGTAGGAAGGCTTCCCCCGAGGCGAAGATAACGTCGTGACAGGCTTCGCGAGCCGACGCTGCCAGAGGAGCGATGGCAAATACATGGCCGAACGCGGGCCGGGACGAGAAGACGATCTTCACCGACTCGCGTCCGTCGCGCTGGGAACCGATGCTAGAGCGTCCCGTTCTTCGGCGGTCTCCCTAGGATCGTGCACGGTCACGACTTCCTCCCCAGATCGGTGTAGTGCTCGACCGTGTAGAAGCGAACCTCGAACCCATCGGGGTCGTGGAGCAACGGTAAGTCCATCCGATCGGGGCGAAGTGAACGCCGGCATTGGCCTCCCCCAGGTTCGTCAGTCGCTCAGCGACGGTCTCGATGCACTCCTTGTCGGGTACGCCGATGGCGAAGAAATCGAAGCCCGCGGCCGCTTCGGCTCGGGTGGGTTCGAGACGCAGGGCGAGGTCGGGACCACCGCTGGGGTGACGCAGGAGGAGGCCCATCAGCTGCCCCTCCTCGACGAACTCAACCGCGAGCTCGAAGCCCAGTCGGGACTCGTACCAGGCCCGCGATCTATCGAGGTCGCGCACGGGCAGTTTCAGATGGTGCACACCGGCTAGCGTCGGGGCCTGCGAGGTCTGGCTCAAGCTTTCTCCCTTCCTCACAGTCAAACTGCTTGTTTGCATTTATACTGCACCGAATGACTGAGGTCGTCAAATCCGAAGCTCCGCCCGCCAGGGGCCACCGTCAGGCTGCCCGCACCCAGGTCCTGGTGGTCGAGGCGGCCAGCCGCTTGTTCGTCGATCGGGGCTACACCACAACGACGATCGAGGACATCGCGGCTGCTGCTGATGTCGGTGCCCGCACCATTTACGTTCGGTTCGGGACCAAAGCGGCCCTGCTCAAGCGCGTCATCGACGTTGCCATCGTTGGGGACACCGATGAAGTGGACGTCCTCGGCCGAGATTGGCTTCGTCCTGCGATGACGGCACCGACCTTGGATGAACGCATCGCGGCGCTCGCCTCGGCGAACCGCCAGATCATGGAGCGAGCAGGGGCACTCTTCGCTGTGGCGCAACAGGCTGCCGCCGTGGAGCCACTGATCGCCCAGTTCTGGCAGCAAGGTCGGGACCAGCACCAACATGGACAACGCGTCATCTGGAACCGCATGGCCGAGGACAGCCTCCTACCGGCCTCGTGCGATCTCGAATGGCTGATCGACTCCGCCAGCGTTCTCACCGCAGCCGAGACCTATTTGCTCATCACACGGATGCAGGGTTGGTCGCTCGCGGTCTATCAGGCATGGCTCGCACGAACATTGGCGGCTCTTCCAACGGCACCGGTCAGCTAACGTAGTCAGCCCCGCAACCTGGCCGAAGCTCCCCCTCCTAATCTCATGGGTGATCTAGGCTTCATCATCTAACAGAGGTCGGCCAAAGGCAACCCAGGAAGTCGGCAAGCTGGTGTTGGCGACGGGACGGGTGCCCAGCCTTTGACCCATACCCGTACCAAGTCCGTGGTATTGCTGAACGGCGAACCCATCGAGGTACTTTGGGGGGCCTCCAAGGCGGCTAAGGACTGGAGAGTAACGAGCATGGATCGGATCGAGGCGGCGAGAAGCATCACCGAGCTCTTGAAGCTCGACCATCCGCCCGTCGGCATCATGTTCGCATCCGAGCGGCCCGACGGGGTCGAGGCTCTTGCCGATGCGGCTCCCTCTGCGTGCGCGATGTGGCGAGTTGGTGAGAAGAGGCTGTTCTACGCGGATGCGGAAGCGCACTTCGGGTGCGCGGTCGGCGCCCTGACGATGGGGTTCGAGCTGCCGGCCGATGTCCAGAGTCGTCTAGGAGACACCGCCGACTTAATGCGTACGAGCGGATATGTCGCCCCGGAAGAGCTCGAGAAGCTTCCTACCGTCGACCGGCCGAAGTCCGGCATCGTTTACGGGCCTCTATCCTCTTTCACCGAGGAGCCCGATTTGATCCTCATGTGGCTGCTGCCCAGGCAGGCGATGATGTTCAACGAGGCAACCGACTCGGTGAGCTGGACGCTTCCCGGAGGGTCCCTCCTCGGGCGACCGGCGTGTTCGGCCCTGCCCGTCGCGCTAAACACCTCTCGAGCCGCCGTGTCGATGGGCTGCATAGGAATGCGCACCTTCACGGAGATCCCCGACGCCTATCTCCTCGCCGTGCTGCCGGGCGAGAAGGCCGCTCCGTTCTCAGAAGCCCTCGCCGCCAAGACCGAAGCGAACAGGACGATGCAATCCTGGTACGAGGAGAGCAAACGGGCGCTGACCTGACCCGTTGGCCCGAAGGGGGGGATGCGATGTCCACGACCAGAGGTTTTGCCGCTGGCGTGAGTTTGGGGCTTGCGGGGATCATCGCGGGAGCCCTACCGTCGGTGCCGCAGCACCCGACAAGCCCGGCACAAAGGCAGCACCCGATCGCTCGATGACGTGAGGGTCGTGAACCTCGCCCACGAGAACGATCCGCCACCACGCCGCCTTTCCTGGAGACCCACCCTTCTCCCTCGAGACGGTTGCCACGGTCAAGGAAGACGTCTACTTACAGTACGTGAGAGAGGCCGAGCACACGGAACGCACTGGGCCGCCCCCTGTCACTTCCATGCCGACGCCGCCTGAGCGGAGCCTAAGCCCCCGCGACCTCTACCTTCCAGCGGTCGTTGTGGATGCTCGGGACGAGGCTGCGGCCAACCCGGACTACGAGGTGTCGGTCTCAGATCTCCAGGACTTCGAAGACCGCTACGGGCGCATCCCGCACAACGCCGCCGTGATCGCATGGATCGGGCGGGGCCGGAAGCGGGGCACACCTGCCTACTTCGGTTACGACGAGGGGGGCAACGTCCACCAGCCCGGATCTCCCTTGCACCGATGCGGTGACTGTTGGAGACGGACTGGATAAATCGGGCGGTGGCATTCGGCACCGACACGTTCGGGAGCGGACCCGGCGACCGACGTGAGCTTCCGAGAGTCTGACCTGTCCTGCGCCGGCACGGCATCGATCTTGAGAACCTGGCGAGCCTGGGGGGGCAAGCCGCCGACCGGAGGCGATCGCCCGGGCGCGAGAGTCGGCGGGCAGCAAGGACATGTTAGTCATGGGCGGGGCGGACGTCATCCGCCAAGCGCTGCGCGCCGGGCACGTGGAAGAGCTGTCGATCTCGATCGCGCCAGTCGTGCTCGGCGGGGGGAAACGTCTGTTCCACGACTTCGACGAGCCTCGAGCACCTGCGCCTGCTCCAGTCACCGTTCGCGACGCACATCACCTATCGCGTCGAGCGCTGAGCGGCAGCGGCCCTCGGTGGGAGTCGCAGTCGCCCGGCCGCGTGCGCTGGCTGCCTTCGGATAACTGGTGGCCTGCCGCAACATGGAACCCCGTGCTGCCGTCTTGGGCTCCGCGATGGGACCCGGCACTCACGGGCAGACGAGCTTCGGCTGACGCTCGGTCAGGTCATGTTCTCTGTCGCCACGGGCGAGGCTGCTGCGGGACACGGACCCAGCGCTCACGCCGCCACCGAGTCTTCAACTACGACTGGCACGTGGGCGTACGAGAGCTTGAGTCCCTTGTTGGCCTACCCCTTCGCGCTTTTTCTGGCACAATGCACGGATGAGTCGCGAGGCGGACCGGAACGTCGTCGGCGGGTCGCTGCTGCCCTGCTCGGCCGAGCCGCTGACCGGGTTCTACCGGGACGGCTGCTGCGCCACCGGGCCCGAGGACATGGGCAGCCACACCGTCTGCGCTATCGTGACCGCGAAGTTCCTGGAGTTCAGCGCGATGGCCGGCAACGATCTGTCCACCCCGCGCCCGGAATGGGGCTTCGCCGGGCTGTCACCGGGTGACCGCTGGTGCGTGTGCGCGGCTCGGTGGCTGGAGGCCTACAACGCCGGTTGCGCTCCAAAGGTGGTCCTGGGGGCGACACATGCGCGAGCCGCCGAGGTTATCCCGATGGATGCGTTGATCGCACACGCCGATCACGCGGACATTATCGAGTAGGACCGACTACAACCACGCCTGCCGATCTCCTCTGAGCTTGCGACCCTAAGCGCTCGGCTCAAGCATTTCGCCTATCCGCTAGGATTGCTTGAGCATGGTCGGGCACGTACGTGTAGTTGTCGCGTGCTGGACGCACGTAGCCTTGGTCGGGCTGCCGCCTCGGGATCTTGATCGGCTCGGGCGTCGTGTCCTCATAGGGAATGCTGCTCAGAAGGTGCGAAATACAGTTGAGCCGCGCTTTGCGCTTGTCGTCCGCCTCGACGACGTACCAGGGAGCCCAACTCGTGTCGGTGTGAACGAACATCTCGTCCTTTGCCCTTGAGTAGTCGATGAAGCGACTCCTGGCATCGAGGTCCATCGGCGAGAGTTTCCAACGCCTTTTCGGGTCGGCCGCCCGAGCCTGGAATCGCCTGTTCTGCTCGGCGTCGCTGATGGACAGCCAGTACTTGATCAGGACGATGCCGTCATCTACCAGCAGCCGTTCGAATTGAGGACACTGCTGGAGGAAGGCCCGTTGCTCTTCCGGTGTGCAAAAACCCATGACGGTCTCAACCCGGCCCTGTTGTACCAGCTCCGGTCGAGTAACACCATCTCCCCGGCGGCCGGGAGATGAGAAACGTAGCGCTGGAAGTACCACTGGCTTTCTTCCCGCCCCGTTGGCTGCGGAAGAGCTGCGACCCGGGCGATGCGCGGACTGAGATACTCCGTGATGCTGTTTCGAGGACTCTGTGAACGTTGCCGAAGAAACCAAGGATCCAATCAGAGTCTACCCGCGGGCGTTGTTCGGAGGTCTGACGGTCGCGGCGATTATCTACTTCCTGGTCGCGTTCACAGCCTCGATGGTGGTCGAGACAGGAAGGCTGGCCGGCTCCGATACGCCGTTGCTCGAAGTCGTAGAGGTCAGCGATTTTCCACTTCCCTTGGAAGTGTTCTCGCTGGTTGCGCTGATCGCAATCACCAATACTGCGCTGCTCAACATGGTGATGGCATCTCGCCTGACCTACGGGATGGGCCGCCGGGGCATCATCCCCTCAGTCTTATCGCGAGTTCACGAGGGTCGTCGCACACCGTTGATTGCGATCGTACTCACGACGCTTCTGGCGTTCGCCCTAATCATCACCGGAGACCTCGAGGTGCTCGCCTCCACCACCGTCGCACTGCTACTGGCAGTCTTCACGATGGTGAACATCTCCTGCCTGGTGGCTCGCAAACGATCCCCCGTCGACCACGACCACTTCAATGCCCCCACTATCTTTCCGGTTCTGGGAGCCATCGCCTGCCTGGTGCTGCTGACGCAACAGGAAGCGGCCGTATATAGAAGGGCCGGCTTTCTGCTACTCATCGGTTTGGTGCTGTGGGTGGTCAACCGCATAACGGCTGGCCGCACGCAAAGCTCTGAGGCGGCGGAGCACAGGTCCTAGGCGGCCGACTCTATTTCCGCCCGGCGAGAGGCAATCGCGCACCACGCGCGTGTGAGTACAGAATCCGGACTCAGGAGCGCGTCGTGCGCGTTTAGAATCCTCTAGATATACTCAGCCTGACCCCACGCGCAGCGCGGTCCGGGTCAGACGACCTCGGCCATCCAGCGCCAGGAGCCGTCCTTGAGGCGTACCGCTCGAACGGCGTCCTCTAGGGGCGGGTTCTTCTCCTGATCCCCGCAGCCGGTCACGGCAAAGCATCGGATCAGCACCTCGTCCGCGGAGGCGTCGATTCGCAGGAAGCTCTTGAACATCGGCGGATGGTTATAGTCCATGAACTGGACGAAGTACTCGTGCAGAGGGCCCGGCAGACGCTCCCTTTGTGGCGCCACAATGCCGAAGGCGCGCCGCGCCTCCCTGGTGATCGAAGTGTTGCGATCGCCAAGACGCGTAGGTGTGATCCCAAGTCGTTCCTCCAGCAGGGCAGCGGCCTGATCGGGCGGAATGTAAAGCCGTCCGAGTAGTCGCCCGAAACGACGATCGTAGCTCCCGCTGAAGATGGCGAGTGAGTCGGCCCGGCGGGGATAGCAGCGGAAGTCGTTCTCGTCGACGCCTGCAAGATCGATGCGTGGAATCTTGTGCGTGCCCTGGGCCCCGGCTCCGCCGCCTCCATTGACGATGTACTGAAGTGTTCGTCCGTCCTTGAGCTCGACGGGATAACGCTGGTAGTTGTGGACATCCCCTCCGATCGCCGCCAGGTAATTGTGGGCCGGGACCTTGATGATGTCGTCCACCGTCTGCTCGCCGTCCTCGATCCCGCCGGGCTGATATCCCCCATCAACGTACAGAGGCTTTCCGGTAACTAGAACTTTCGGCTTTGGAGACGCGCTCGAGACACCGATCAGCCACCTTGCCTGATCCCTGTCGATTACCCCGGTGATGCCCGTATCTATGCCCACGATCGTCAGCGGTCCGGTATCCACGGCAAAATAGGGGCCCGGTTGCCGGCCTCGCTGCTCCGGGCGACTCCGCAGCAGCTGCATCCGATCGACTTCAGCCTCGTCTGTCTTCCGAGGGTCACGCCACAGCACTCGTCTGAAGACTCGAGATCGGCCGGATCTCATGCTGGGGTTCTTGAAGCTGATTTCTCGTCCCCCATTTCCGCAGAAGTGGCGCATGAACCCGTGCAAACCGTCGTACCAGTCGTGATTGCCCGGAACTCCGTAGATCGGCGCAAGGTAGTCTTTGTAGGGCCGATAGAACTTGTTCCGGTAGTCGGCAACGTCACCTGCAGGATAGACAACGTCCCCCATGATGACCATGAAGTCGGTCCCCTCTGCCTTGTGCAGCAATGGCGGGACGACGGAGTACTGAGATGCGTCACCCTCGCCCGGATCTCCAAGCAGAAGAAAGGAGATCGCCTTGCGATCATCATGCCGCGTAATGGTGAACTTCGGGTCAGTTCCGGCAGCCAGTTGAGCTGCTATCCATCCCCTACGCTCGTCATTCGTGGGGTCTCCAAGCAGTCCGACAAGCACATCATTTCTTGACTTGAAAAGGGGAACGGGGCTCAGCCACGACAGTGGACGAGCTCCAGGAGGCAGGAGGTCGCCGAACGTCCCCGGCTCCTTGCAGTGCCAGCCCGCTCCGGCGTGCGAGTCTCGAGACGAAGGCACAACGTTCGGCCGAGTGATCATAATTGGTTGCTTTTCAACCTTTCACCACCGCTCGGCACAGTGCCGTAACTCGAGCGGCGCAACCAGATCGAAACCTGTGTGGGCTGCATGGTGTAGCTGACCGTATGCACGAGCTCCTCACACAACGAATCGAGGTCGATCTCGTCGCGCAGCCGGGCCGAGAAACTTTCCACCGTTCTGGCCGCGTCGTATTTGTGCCGGTAAAAGCGCCGGTCGATGAAGCTCTGAATGCGCGTACGTGCGGGACGGAACAGACCGGCGATAACAAGAGTGGTGGCGGCAATGATCAAGCTGTTGTCGGCGTCGCCCGTGAATTCGCGCACGGCCCCGCCCACCCCGACCACTCCACCCACATAGACCACTACCAGAAGGGTAGTCAGCAGCACGTAGACGAGCGCCCGGTTGATGATTACGTCGATGTCGTATAGACGGTGCTTCAACACTGCGATGCCCACCGCCACCGGGATGAGCGGAAACAAGCTGGGGACCACCTCCTGCACCACAGCCGTCCACGGGAGGGTTAGCCCAATCACCTGGGTAAGAAAGCCCGTCGCCATTAAGACCAGATAGCCCATTGCAACCGTCGCGGCGGCCGCAGCCATCCATTTCAGCTGAAGGCGCTCAGCACCCTGCGAACGCCGAAAGCGTAAGACAAGACTGGCGGCACAGCCGAGGATACATAGAGGAATCAGACCGACGCTCAAGTTCCATGCGCCGACGATCGGATCCAGAGCCTCGATGCCGAGCGGGTTGGCGCTGCGAGGCACGTCGAGATTCGACGAGATGACCCTGAGCGAGCGCGGGATGAAAGGAGTCACGAGGAATTGGGCGACGAGCGTGATACCTGAGGCCCATGCCAATGGCCTCCAGCGCGGCGAGGGCAGGCGGCCGTCGGGAAACAACAGGATCAGGAAAGTCCCCATCAGCCCCACAGCCGGCACCCACAGAGACGAGGTGAGCGCCACGACAAGATCAGGGCGCCACAGCGAGCCTGGGTGATGGACGAACGCGTACTGAATGTAGTTCTCGATCACGAAGTATGTCTCCCAGACGAGCCCAATCCCAAGCAGGATCCAGCCGATGGGATTGCGCGGCAGCCTACTAGCAACCAGGACTCCCACCGCGGGAAAGGTAAAGAACAGGACGGGCCCGCCGACCCCCGAGGTGTCCTGAGTTGACCCTAAGACCGAGCCGTTGATAATGGCCAAACCCAGCGCGCCCACCAGAGTGACGCTTACGACGGCGAACATGACCCAGGCGAGGCGCGCGGCGATACGGTCTGTCATCGAACTCACATTCTGCCCGAGCCGTTCCGATTGCGTTACGACTGGGGTTTTAGGGGACTCAGCGTGCCCTTTTGGGCACCCTGACGCGCTCAAAACGCGGAGCAGCCCCTAGAGCTGGACCACCTCGGCGGGGCCCGGGGTCAGGACCCGGCCCCCTTGCTCGGTCACGAGAATCGTGTGGCTCAGGCCCACTCCCGACTCGCCGAAGGCCCGGAAGGAGGCGGGGACGTGAAAGGCCATGCCCGACTCCAAGGGCCGGGGGTTGTCCTGTGTGATGAAGAACGGTGCTCCGTCCTGCCACGTCGGCGAGTGGGCCAGGCCGACCGGGTAGCCGAACGTGAAGTGAAAGGCGATCCAATCCTCGAGCGGGCCCAGGTACTCGAGAGCCCTGGTGGCGACCTCGGAGCAAGCCGCCCCGGCGCGCGCCTGCTCCAGCACCACCTCGAGCATCAAGTGAGAGAGCTCGGCGAGCCTTCGGTTGCGCTTGCTAAGGGGGCCGTGAGCAACCGTTTGCATGAGCGGCGCGCAATAGCGATGGTGGGCCCCGGACATCTCCAGAAAAGTCGTCGTCCCGGGTCCTACGGCGGTGCCGTTCCAGTTGCTGTGAACCACGCCACCTCGCCATCCGGTCGCCACAATCACTCCCAGCGGGGCGCCGGAGTTAGCTTCCTGAGCCATCGCGGCACGCGCCGCCGCCGCGACTGCTGCGTCCGTAGCGTCAGGCGAGGCGAGCGCCCCCACCGCGGCGGCGATACCGCGGCCCGTGGTCTCTCCGGCGCGCTCCATGCAGGAGACCTCGGCTTCGGACAGCACCAGGCGAATCCGCTCGACCAGGAAATCCCCATGGACCACCCTCAGGCCGCGGTCCAGGAGCGTGGCTACGAAGGCGTGGGGCATTTTGGGATCGAGGGGCTCGATTGCCACGGTCGCTCCCGCCCCCAACACTCGCCCGAGGTGTTCCGCCAGAAGTCTCAGAGCGTCGTCGAACTGGGAACAGAAGAGGATTTGGTCGGCGTTGGAACTAACGAGCGCTCGGCCGACTTCAGGATCGGGCACCAGCAACTGCAATAGCGAGGGTGCCACGATCAGCGGCTGCGGGACCGTCTCTATGGTGTGGTAGCCGCACAGGTACTCGACGCTGGAAGAGCGAAAGACAACGATCGCGTCCGCCCCGAGGCGCTCGAGGTCCTCGCATACTCGCCTCTTGCGGCGCGCGTATTCGTCCGTTTCGAAGGGCAGTCCCTCTCTTAGACTCAAGGACTGAACGGCTTCTTGAGTCACCCACGGCGGGGCGGAGCTGGGGCCCAGGCGGACGAGCTGTGCGGAAGCCATCACCGCGATTCTGAGGGCGCGGTCCGACTCGCCGACCAACCCGCCCGGCGGGACTTGGCCCGGGTCAGTCTTTTTCGTGTGGCTTGTGAATGACGGTGATCCAGTACTCGGTCTGAGGAGTCGGCGGGGTCGTGAAGCGAGCGTTCACCAGATAGAGACGGTCGCCTCTTTCCGCAATGGTCGTGGGGATGTCGAAGTCACCGTCACGAACCCTCTCGACGACATCGCCCGATTCCAAGCCGCGTTCCAATTCCACGACCGCAACCCGGTCCTGGAAGTTCTGGACCACGTAGAGAGTGCGACCGTCGAGCAGGATCCCGTCGCCAAAGCGGACGCGCTCATGGTCGAGCACGATGCGCGTCGTAAGTCCGCTCTGCGGGGCAACCGTGAACAGCATGCCCGTGTTCGACTGCACGATGACGAGCTTCCTCCCGTTGGGAGTGGCGTCGATCCCGTTGACGTTGAACCCTTCCTGGTACTGCAGGTCGCCGGTCAAGGGAACGGTGCGTACGGCACCCTGGCCGCTGAGGCCTCCGTCCGCTGTGAGGGGAACCTTGTAGAGGACCTGGTTAAAGGAATCGGTGAACCATGCCGCCTGGGGCGTAACTACGACATCGTTGATGAACGTCGCCGCACTGGTGAGACGATAGGTAGCAAGCTCTGCTCCCGAGTGGGCGTCGTAGACGTATGCCTGCCCGGTGGGGCCTCCGGCTACGAACACACGGCCGTCGTCGACCTTGAGCCCGATGGCCGCGCGGCCCTCACGTCCCGGCACCAGAATCGAGCCCTCCTTCGTGCGGACATCTCCTCTGTAAACGGCGCCGGTCGAGATCGAGCCGGTGAAGAAGTGGGCTCCGTCGATGTCGATGCCCTCGGGCTGAAAGCCATTGGGCAGGGGAATCGTGTCGTCGCCGCCCGAGGCCGCAAGGCTCCCCGTGGCGAGACAGAGGCTCAAGAGTGCGGCCCCCATGACCATTGCAAGTCGTCGCATTTCGTTCCTTCCTGTCTATCGGCGTCCAGCTGTAGCGTGGAACAGTCTATCCAGACAACTATTTCCACGCCCACGCTGCGAGACACCGTCGCCATGTTCCAGGTTTTGGCCCAAAACGACCGTATGGGACGTTTTTGGCCAGGTGGTTAAACGCGGACCGACGACTTTTCACCACCGGATTCGGTGGTTAAACGCGGACCGAGGACTTTTGACCACCGTACAGAGCGCTCGGAGGAAGCAAGGTTGGGCGGAGAACCTTGGAACGCATCGTCAGAGGCCCTCCACCACCACGAAGCTACCGCGTGAGGTGCTCTGACGTAGCGCCTTGGGTTCGGCGTAGTCCTCCGAGGCGTGCCAACGCTGGGCCGCCTCGACGCTCTCGAACTCAAGGATGACCAGGCGTTGAGGGCGCCACTCTCCCTCGAGCGTCTGCAGCGCTCCTCCCCGGGCCAGATAACGGCCTCCGTGGACGGCGATCGTGGGCGGCGCCTGCTCGGCGTACCCCTTGTAGCCGGAGGGATCTGTGACCTCTATGTCGGCGATGACGCACGCGGGCATGGCGCCTCCCTTGTTGAGATTGCGGTGAACGCCGATCCTAGCCAGCCGTGCAGGAATCCTGGCCAAGTGCTGCGCCCCGATCGCAGGGCGCGAGGAGCGCTGCGTACCTGGAAGGTACGTGAGCGACAAGTAACGACGCGAGCGGGGATGCAGGGGCGTTCGAATGTGACCGTATTGACGGGGAGGTGCACTAAAGCTGGAATCCGCATCGGTCGATATCCACGCCATGGAAGGGCCTCGACAGATAGACGGCGCCTGGTGGCAACAGTCGGGTGACGCCTGGTACCAGTGGAACACTGGGGAGCAGAAGTGGGAGCAGAAGAGTGCCGCGCCCCCAGGAGCTTCAGCGGCCGAGCCTCGAACGGCGCCGGCTGCAGCCGCCGTCGCCACGATCGAGAGCCGCCCCGAGGTCGATGCCAAGGACCCGGGTGAGTCCTGGGCCGCCGTAAGGGTCACCGGCTAGCAGCTGCGGCAGCGGGCGTCGGAAACTTCTTGGAGCAGCCCTGCTCCCAAGAAATCGATGGCCCCTCTCGTCGCCGCAGCGGTGATCGTGCTCGTGGTCGCGCTGGGCTTCGGTGCCTACTCCTTTTTAAGTCGAACGTCCCCAGCGACGAGCAGATCGATGCCGCCTTCGGTAGTCCCTCGGGCTTCTCCTATGAAGAGTGGCCACCCGAGGCAAAGGACATGGCCGAGAAAGCCATCGCCGGCAACCCCGAGATGGCCGACCTCGAGGTCCGTTTCGACGGGCGCATGGTGATACGCGACGGGGTGCCCCTAGGTGACTGAGCAGAAAGTCGAATTGGGATGAACTTCCACTGCAAAGTTCCTGGTCAGACGCTTGACCGATTGGTCAATTTGAGCGCGGACCCTACTTTCCAGTCACTCACCTAGGCACCGTCGTGATCATCGGCATGGACCCGGTGGAGCTCGAAGACCTCGACAGGGAGGTCCTGCCCACCGGCGTCGAGATGGGTCCCGACGTGTCCCTCACCAAGGTCTCACGCGGGGGCGCCCAGATGTACGAGATCAAGCTTCCGCAGGGCGGAGCAGCCATGTTCTTGGATCCCGAAGACGGGCTCGTGGTCGCAGTGGCCACTCGCGACGTGGCGAGCATGCAGGACCTCTCGACGCAACTGGCCGAGGCCAACATCTAAATCGTCTGCTCCGCAATCCATTGCATCTATATGTGCCTATGAGGTACATATACGCGCCTGCGCGGGCTCCTCGGCTGCCTGCGAGCCGCCACAACGCCCGCCACCTCCCGGCCCTAGCCACCTTCCGGATATGGAAGAATCGGGAAGCTAGATGTGAGACCGGGGGGGATGAGGGCATGGGCGAAACCAGGGGGGCCGGGGACAGACCCGGGGGCGACGATCAGGAGCAGTGGTCGGCAACTCCGCCTAAACCGGAATTCAAGACATCAACAGCCGCGCGTTCACGCCTGGCTGCTCCCCTGCGTAAGCTTCGGCGCCTTTTTCTTTTGAGCCTGGCGGTAGCCGCCGGTGTTGCGCTCTTCATCAGCCTGATTCCGGGAGAGGTCGGCACAATCCCGTCGCTTCCTCAGGACGGGGAGAAAACTCAGCAGGGCGCCTTGGGGCCGGCCGACTTCGGGTTCCCTTCGCTCGCGCATTCAGGTCCTCGCGTCCTCGCGGCGGCGCCGCTAGAGGAGCGCGCGAAGGAAGCCGTCGTCGAGCCCGGCAGTGGAGAGAACCGCGACCGCGCGCGTGGTGGAGATCGCGGGGGAAGGCGGGAGTCGGGGCAAAAAGGCGGTAACCACAACGACTCCCCACGTCACGAGGACACATCTAGCGAAGGGGAGCCGGGAGGAGGACAACCCGTTGTGGCTGCGCCGGAAGCGGGCGTCGATGTCGCTCCCGAGCAACCCCCGCCGCCCCAGCAGCCGCCGCCCGAGCAAGCCGCAGGCAACGGTCAGGGCAACGGTGGCGGGAACGGGAACGGTCAGGGCAACGGAAATGGTCAGGGCAACGGGAACGGTCAGGGGAATGGGAACCCTGGTGGGAACGGCGGGAACGGCGGCGATGAAACCGGTTCCGGCAAGGACGACGAGAGTGGTGGTGAAGAGGGCGGCTCCGACGACGAGGGTGAGGACGAAGGGGACGAAGGGGACGAAGGTGACGACTAGGCAATTGCCAGAGCACAATCTGCGTAAATTGCGTATCCCATCCTTAATGGGACAATCGACTAGACTCAAGGCATGAGTAGCGACCTCACCGGCGACGGTGTCTGGGCAAACAGCGAGGTTCAGCCGCGCCCCATCTTCGACGATGAGGGTGCCTTCGGACGTGACTGGACCCCCCTTCTCCGGATTGCTCGCCTTGCGGGCCTTTCGCTGCTCGCGCTGGCCGCCGTCACCTACGTCGTGGTGGCTTTTTGGCCCCGTGATAACGAGCTCATTCACTTCCCGCCCGAGAGTCCGGCCGATGTTCTCAACACAGTCGGTGAAGGAATCGGCGAAGTGGGCAGGAGAGTCAAAGAGCTGGCCCCAGAGGTTGCCGGCAACTTCATAAAGCACGCCATCAATCAGGTGCCGCTGGGCAGGCAGATCATCGCCGTGGCCAAGGACCTGCCGGTGGTCGGCGAAGCGATCGAGGTTGTCGAGGACGTCCCGGGAGTCCCCGAGCTGGACGAGCCCCCGGGTAACCCGAATGGC
>DASRPA010000305.1:0-7241 GCA_035646635.1 Actinomycetota bacterium
AGGCCGCTATCGCGAAGTGCGGGTTGACCCTGAGAAGCTTGAGGTAAAGGTGCGGACCAACAACGGCGAGTTTCGGGATGCGACCTATCTCTCCCACGGGACAGCAGAGCAGATCTACCTGCTGCTTCGGGTCGGGCTCGCCGAACACCTGACGCGCCGAGGTGAGGCCTGTCCACTCCTGCTGGATGACGTCTTGGTGCAATGTGACTCGACCAGGAAGCGAGCCGTGCTCGAAGTCCTCAAGGAGATCAGCACCGAGCGTCAGGTGATCCTTTTCAGTCAGGAGGCCGAGGTGCTTGAATGGGGACAACAGCACCTGACCGAGGACCAACACTCGATCAGGGAGCTGGATCCGAACGAGATCGCGGAATAGGAGCCAAGCCGTTGAACGGTCGCCGAGACCCACAGTTCACCGCGTAGCCAATCGCGCTCAACGCGCCTGGGAGTACGCAATTGGTACTCACGCGCGCGTCGCGCGCGTTTGAGTACCTGTCGGAGGCGGCCCCATGAAGCCGTCTCCTCTGGCGGACGCTTGTTGGTAGGGCATGATGGCAGATACGTTAGCAGTGCCGCAGGCGAGATTTCGGTTCTGTCTGGCATGGAGTGGTCAATAGGGAACCGTTCCCATCTGACCACCTATGGCGGTGGTTAATAGGGAACCGTTCCCATTTGACCACCGCCGAAGGATGAACCCACAGTTAGCTAAGAGAGCTGAGCCGCGGTCGAGCGCGCCTGAGAACGGCGGCCCGGTGAGACCGGCACGGTGTGCGCTAGAGACGCAGATCTGGCGGCTAATCGCTGCGATCTTGAACGTCATGTCTTCAATCGCGAGAAGAGAGCCCGGCCGAAGCCGGGACTCTCCAAGGACGCTCGGGCAACGCGCTTTGCTTCTCCGCTGTGCCCTTCTCGGCCGTGGCCTTCTCGACCGTCGCGGTCGCAAACTGAAGATCCGGCCCTACGTGCTGGACCTGGATCTCAACGCTCTGGCGCTTGTCGCCGTCGTTGTCCTGCCAGCTGCGCTGGACGAGCTTGCCCGGCAACGAAGATCCGCATCCCCTTCTTGAGGTCTGCGCTGCGTTCTCGGCGGCCGATCGCCATGCCGTGCAGCGGGAGATCCTCCAAACGGCTCGGTCCTGACGGACGCGACGCCGTTTGGCCCTCTACACCCATGTGGCAAAGGCGCGCTGGACAAGGATGCGGCGATCGCTCTGGAAGCGCTCCTCAACAGGCCAGGCTCCAAGTGGCGGCATCGTGAACCCGAAGCGGCTGTACGAACGAGTATCGGAAGGGACCGTAGCGAATGTCCGCTTCTCTGATCTCACCCGGCTCGTTGAATCCCGTCGTGTCCGAGGGGACCACCACATCTTCAAGCACCCGGGGATCGACAAGAAGCTGAACCTTCAGCCTGATCGAAGTGGCGATGCCAAGGCGTACCAGGTCCGACAAGTGGCCGACGCGGTACGATTTGAGGCTAGAGGATTGATTGAACACTGGCCCATTCGGCTGTCGTTTCGCTCGCATCCACCCCGAGTTCCGTTCGCGCCGGTGCTCAGCGCAGTGTCCGAGCGAACCCGCGCGGCACCATCCGGTGGAGTGCCGCCCGCGTACGCCTTTGCAGGCATGAGGTACGCGGGTGTAGGATCTGCGCGCCGAGTCCGGCGCTACCGCTGGGCCACGACGCAGAGGAGACGCTATGCCCACGGTGATCGCCCACCATGACGTGAAGGACAAGGATCATTGGCTTGCCTCGCCCAAGCGCGAAGAGGTCTTCGGACCCCTCGGCGTCACGAACATCCGCACGTTCGTCGACCCGCAGAACCCGACCAGAGTGGCGGTGCTCATGGACGTTGCCGACATGGATGTCGTCTTGGGCGCGATGCAGACGGAGGCGATGGCCGAGGCGATGGCGTACGACGGCGTGCTGGGCGACACGTTGGTGATCCTCGAAGAGGCGTAGTTTCTATTCTCAGAAGCCGCAGCGAGCAGACCGCTTCGCCGATGCTTCGCTCGGTCGCGCACGCAAGTGTGGGGTGCCATGGGTCGCCTCTTGGTAGGGTCTTCGCTTGTCTGACCCGACAACAGGCCGGGCCGACCTACCGAAGGGAGTGCGAAATGGCTTACGGGGTTGTACATCAGTTCGCTGGCGGCACGAAGGAGCAGTACGAGGCGTCGATCGCGGCGGTGCACCCCAGCGACGGCAGCCTTCCAGAGGGCCAGCTCTTCCATGCGGCTGGACCGTCGGCGGACGGTTGGACGATCGTCGCGATTCACGACTCTCAGGAGGGCTGGGAGCGGTTCCGTGACGGTGTTCTCATGCCGCGGATGGCGGAGGGGATCGACGGGGGCTTCACAGCTCCGCCGCAGGAGACGACATTCCCGGTTCACAACCAGGTGGCGACCTAACTCGATTGCGAGGACGGGCGCAATTGCGAGAGCGGTTGCTCCCGCCAACAAGGTCCGCATGGGTTCGGGTCGGTCGCGCTTACATCAGGCCTGTCGGGTGACGGACGCTGGCCCAGGCGGCGGCGCTCGTCGGCCCAGATGGTCTTCTGGGCCCTGCTGGTCGACAAAGGCCTGCCCAGTGCCGTCGTCGACATCGCTCGGAAACGGGATCCGAAGCTAGTGTAGTGTCTCTCAAATAGTTTGACAGTATGAGTGGGTTCGCGTAGCGTCCGGGCATGGGGTCGGCGCTGGCGGAGACGGTGATCTCGGACGAGCAGCGCGTGATCTTGGAGCGCTGGGTCGGCGCGCCAGAAGACACCGCAGAGCGTCGCGATGCGCGCCCGGATCGTGCTGCTCGCCAGCCAAGGAGCGTCAAACAGCGAGATCGCTCGCGCGCTCGGCGTCTCGCGGCCGACGGTGATCCTGTGGCGGGCGCGTTTCGCCGAAGACGGCACGCAGGCGTTGAGCGCAACCAAGCCGGGGCGTGGACGTAAGGCGACGATTTCGGCCGCGAAGATCAAGGCGATCGTCGAGGCGACCACGCAGACGAGGCCGCCCGGTCAGACACACTGGAGCTGCCGCACGATGGCCAAGGCGCAGGGCCTCAGCCCGGCGAGTGTGCAGCGGATCTGGGGTTAGGCATGCCTGCTGGCATCGTCATCACCTCCGCCCCACGGCCTCACCCTCAGCCACTCGGCGCACGTCTCGATCGCAGACCACAGGACAGTGGATTCTCGTTGGCCACATCCAGGTCGAGAGGCCGCGTGTGGAGCGGACCGATCGTCAGCGGCGGGCGCGCAGCAACTCCGCCACCGCCGCATAGCGACCTACCGGCACGAGGTGCACTCCGTCGAAAAGACCGGACTCCTCGATCGCGTCAATCTGCTCCAGCGCAACCCGCAGCCCATAGTCCGGATCGTGCTCCAACCTGTCGATGACCCGTTCCGGGATACGAATGTCAGGGATCGTGGCGTTTACGCGACGCGCCATGCGCGCGCTTGCGAGCACGAGCACTCCTGCAAACATCCTGCCGCCGAAGCTCTGCTGAGACCGCCACTCCAAAAGTCGCGGTGTGGCGTAGCTGATTTGCACGAAGACGAAGTCGGCCCACGCGCGCCAGGCGAGGGGACGTCCAGGCTTGACGACAGTCCCGATGTGGAAGTCGGGATAGCCTTCGAACAGCGCAGATGTTCCGAACGACCTCACCTCGGAGATCATCCCGCGCACGGTGAGGTCGTCCACTCTGCAGCCCTCTGTCGGTGCGTCACCGTAGACGAACAAGAAGTGGTCGACCCCATAGGCGGCCGCAGTCAGTAGGTCCCGCCTGAAACCGAGCAGGTTGCGATCCCGCGCGTTAATGCACGCGATCGATTTCCCGCCCATGTACGCGACCTCATGGGCCACGGCCACCGAGGAAACGGTCGCCTGGCCGAGGTGATTGTCCGGTATGAGGAACGCGTCCGCGACCGGGTTGAGCACCTCGATCTGCTTACGCACGTGTTCGATGTCGGGTCGTCGAGAAGGCTCGATCTCGCACAGAACAGCAAAGCGATCTCTGTCGAGGAATGACGGGGGTGGCTCGGGCGAAGGCGGAACCGTGGGCTTCATGGAATTCATGGCGTTACGTATACCGTACGCGGCCGCCAGAGTGATTCTTTTCCGAGGAGGTCGAGCCTACGTGTTCATTAGCGAGCACCGTGCTCACCGCCAAAGCGTAAAGGAAGGGTGTCATGCAGCTGACTCTCAGGATCTCACAACGTGTCGCCATACAGATTGAGAGAGCGGCGGCCGAACGCGGACAAAGCATCAACCCGCTGGATCTCCGACGCCCTCAGGGCAGCAGTTGATCCCAACTTCGCAGGGGATGAAGCTGAACGAGTTCGTGAGCGGTTGGCTAGAGCAGGGTTGCTGGTTCCTACCCCAGAGCCTCGCGGCAAACGGCCATTCCGGGGCCGAGTCGCGAAGGCGCGCGATGCTGCTGGGCGAGGCCGGTCTCTTTCAGACCTCGTCGGCGAGAATAGGCGCTGAGCACGTTAGTCGATTCCCCGGCCCAGGTCAAGCTCTATGCCGACGAGCCCGGGCACGAGAAGATCCGGCGATTGCGCGTCATATTGTGTGCTGTCTTGTCCGGGTTGAGGTGCCCGCGGCATTGTGGGGAAAGCACCGCATCGGCGAGCTCGGCGTCGATGACGCCTCAAGACTCATTGCGGAGTTCGAGAGCGATTACTTCGGGGCCCCGAAAGTCAGCCGAGATTCTAGGTGCTCGGACTCCCGTCACACGTGCTGGATGAAGCTGCCCGGCTGGTTCCGGTCCATGGTCTGCGAGCGTTAACGCGCGTGGTTGCAGATCGCCGCCGGCATGGCGGCTCGAAACACCGAGCCCAGCTGCGAGAGGCTTGCATGTTTCGACGAAGATCTCAGGGAAGCCGCTGCCGTAGTGGGGTTTCGCTCGTGCCTGCAAACCGGCCCGATCGTGCGTAGCGTCCCTGTTCGCTAACGGGAGCACGGGCTCCGCGCCACCTCGAGCTGCAACCACGAGCACTGGACCTGGAGCGGAGTATGGACGCTCCCGCTAAGTAGTAGCCCGCTCGAGGAGAGCGTCGCTAAGGAAGGAGCTCAAAGGCACCACCGGGCAGCGTTTTCAAGGCCCGGAAATGCCGGCCGTCGAGTGTGAGAACGCGGTTCGTGCCGGCTCTCGCTGCGATGACGACGATCGACGCGTCGGCAAGTCCGATCCCGAGGTCGCGGTAGGCGCTGATCACTTCGATGGCAGCGCGCACGTCCTCGGGCCCGAAGCTTTCCAAGTGGTAGGCACCGTCGGCGACCTGGTCCAAGAAGAGCATCGCCGCGTGGATCCCAAGACGCGTCGATAGGAGGTAGTCGAGCTCGGCCAAGACGAAGGGGGATAGGAGCAGGCGGCCGGGGTCGGATTCGAGAGCGGCGCGGGCATCTTCGTGACTGCGCTGCGCCGAGTCAAGAGCGGCGAGCAGTCCGCTGGTGTCGAGAACGATCACTCCCCGAAGCCGGCCAGAGCCTCGTCGACTCGCTCGGCCAAGTCGGGATCGCTGCCGGTGAAGAGGGGCAAACGGGGCCTCGGAGTCGTTCGCTCCTGCACGAGTCGCTCCACCGCATCGCGGATCAATTGCGCCTCGCTCGTCCCCGAGCTCGAGGCAAGGTGCCGAAGTTGCCGTTTCAATCGCTGAGGCAAGTAGACGGTCGTTTTTACCATGAACGTATGGTAGCGCATATGGCAAAGGGTGGCGCTTCCCAACTCGCCACCGCTGTCTCCGATGACCCGACCAGAGGAGGTCCGGCGTTGTTGGGTTTGCTTCCTATGACCCAAATCCGACCTGGGAAAGCGAAAAGGAGGCTGGCCCGAGCCTCGGCAGGTGAAGATCGCAACCCCGGCAGGCGTCGAACGCTGGACCTGTCAGTCGGCGAGGTACTTCGCCGCCAGCTGCTCGACGGTGCCTTTGGTTCGCATCGTCGTCGAACCAAGCAGCCTTTCGACCGCCTTGAAGTCCAACGCCGAGTCCTGAGTGCCGCCGCTCGGAAGCCAGTAGAGCTCGCGATCGCCGAATGCGAGCCTGTCCGCATCCGTTGCTAGTGCCAGCACGTCCTTTCGCACTCTTGCCGGAGGTTTGGCGGAGAGCAACGCCACTTGGAGCTTCCCCTTCGAGGCCTGTGTGGCTTCGCGGGCAAACGGCTGGTGGTTGGCGATCGCTGTGATCTCGCTCGCCGTGCGCAGGAAGATGGCCACCTCGTAACCGAGCGCTTCTGCCAAGCCCTTCTCGATTCGCTCGGCCATCCTTGGGAGTGGCTCGCGCTGGCCGAAGATGACGTTCCCGCTCGCACGAAAGGTGTCCACGTCCCGGAAGCCCATGTCCTCGAACAGCGTGCGAAGCTCGCCACTGCCAACCCGGCGACGGCGGGCCAGGTTGATCCCGCGGAGAAACGCGACGTACTGGGTCATGCGAGCCTGCAGTCCGCGGTCACGAGCGCATCAGTCGATCGGCAGGCCTCGGCGCGGAACAGGAGTGGCGTTCACAATCGAGGTAGTTGTTCGTCCGAATGGAGTGAAACGATCGACTAGCTCCTCGAGGTCGTCGATAGAACGGAGGACGATGCTCATCACGTAACAGTCTTCGCCTGTGACGCGGTGGCACTCGATCACTTCTGCAGTTTCGGCAGCGACTTCTGCGATCTTCTTCAGCTGCCCCATCACCGGCCGGACCCGAACGATCGCCGCCATCTTATATCCGAGCGATCTGGGATCGAGCTCGGCTCGATACGAAAGGATCGCGCCTGACTCCTCGAGACGGCGCACGCGGTCGGCGACGGCGCTGGGCGATAGCCCGACGCGCTTTCCGAGCTCGCTTCTGGTCAGGCGGGCGTCACGCTGGATCTCTTGTAGCAATCGGCGGTCAATGTCGTCCATTGCCTCCAAACTAGCGCTTCCCCCCTAAGATCTCGTTGTTTCCACGGCAATTCATCGCTATCTCGCTTATCATGCCGTTCCCATTGGCTCACGTCAGAGGCAGACTTCACCAGATGCCCCTATTGGATGAGCACAAGACTTGGGAACAGCGGACCAAGAGCGTCCCGCCTCACGCCTACTTCATGGTGAGTGCCACCTTTCACTACCTCGGGCCGGCATTCGCGGTGCTGCTGTTTGCGCGGGTGGAAGTCTTGGGAGTTGCTTGGTTGCGAATCGCATCCGCGGCCTTCGTGTTCGCAGCATGGCGCAAGCCGTGGCGCGCGTGGGACGGTTTCTCCTCGGAGACCCGGCGCACGGTGAT